>CAYTWK010000011.1:0-5512 GCA_964442095.1 uncultured Caulobacteraceae bacterium
TTTAAGCGTTAATTCTGGCCCATATCTTGAGGCGCACCTAAAAGAAGTGATTGCGCAAATCGAAAAAAATAGTGCTTCGGAGCTTATTGCTATAGGGATTGGGCATGATGTTACGCGCTATTATAAGCGCGCGGTTACAATTACCGATGCCGAACAATTAGGCGGCGCAATGATAGATCAATTGGCGGAACTTTTTGATGAAAAGCCAAAGTTTCGGACCAAAAATCGCGCAGCTTAGAGCGTGATTGGTAGAAGAAATAAAAAAATGCAGAAAAATTGCATTTTTATTTTACAAAGTTGACGCAGCGGCAATAGATGATAAATCTATTTATTTTCAATAGTTTAACTATAATCTAGTTTTGATTTTTAGTGGCAAGCAATGCTATTTGTGATATGCAAACAAATTTGCATAAAATTAGAACTAATTTGCCGAAATTTATTTAAAATAGCCGAAAAGTTTACCGCATATATTGCAGCCTCAATCAATTCAGCTGGCGAAAGTCCGGCCATAAATATGAGGGTATGCAAAATGAAAGCTTCAACTTCCAAAATTGTTTTCACCGCTTTAGCATTGGCCGCGACATCGATTGCAAGTTTTGCAATCGCTTCGGGCGAAGCACCTCCAGCGCAAGTTTCTATGTCCCGCGCAGACATAAAATCGCATATTACAATTTCAATTGCACCAGATCTTCCTGCTGAGCAGCCTAAACTATATGCATCTTTGAATGCACCAACTGAAAGCTATAGCGGTGCATCTGCTAAAACATCCAGCACTGAACTTTATGAGCTCGCAGGACAATTTTCCGCACTAATTTCCGAAAGCCGCAGAGCCGCCCAAAGCTCTAGCCTTGCATCGGCGCGCGAAATTGCGCAATCTGTTGACAGAAGCCCGCGCCTGACACGCGCTTCTACTATAGACGGCGCAAAAGCCTATGCTGTTTTGGCCGCGCTTCATTCAACGGAGTTTAGAGAAAATGTTACGCGAGTGGCAAGTGAATTAGGCCACGATAATTTCAAATCACGATTGAGCGCAGATCCAAATGCTATACGTCAGATAAGAGGCTATAGCGAAGCAAAATCCTTTGCCGCCGGCGCTTTGGGCGATGCATACACAATTATCAATGATTCATCTGCCGTAATTCGCCAAGCTTCATATGATCTTCAGCGTCAGCAATGGTCCAAAGTTGAGCAGGCCAAACAGCCGCGTTTAGAAGCTATTGCTTTATCTTGGAATGCGCCAGCGCGCCGCGACGGTGTTCAAACCGCAAATTTTGCAACCAATGCCCGCAATAATGAGCCTATCAATGATAAAATTTTGGTCGCAGCAGCGCTTAGTGCGATTGGCGATGATGCCGCCGCACTAAATGCTTTGGGTAGAGATTCAGGCAAATTCTGCGCAAACCGCGCATATTTAAACTTGCGCCAATGCTTAGCGGCGACGCGTTATGCCTATGAGCACACATTTTGTCTTTCACGTCACGGCTATTCTGATTTCAGTGAATGCGCACAATCTGCCACTAGATAGCCTGACATAGTTTTGGCCCAATGCTGCTCGTAGGTTGGCCAGTTTTCCCGACGGCTTAGTTACCCCTTCTAAGCCAATACCAACTGCTTGGTTAGTTTGCCGCTAACCAAGCATTTTTTTGTTCTTAAGAAATGGATTGTGATGATTATTTGCGGCAATTTAATATTTTAAAAGCACCCTAAGGCTTGCAATGCTTGGCAATTTTTGGCTAAATCATGCTTTAAATCAATAGGCAGGGCGTAAATATGAATCATACTAGATTTAAAGCATCAATTTTGGCCGCAATTTTTGTCGCTAGCTGTGCAACTGAACCACCGCCACCGCCTCCACCACCGCCACCGCCTCCACCACCTCCAGCGCCAAAATATGTCCCTCCGGAAATTATACCTTCGGCCATGGCGCCAACCGAACAATCACGTTCAATTCACAATATGGCCGGCTATTTAACAAATTTTGTCGCCGAGGCAGCCCGCGCCAGCACCAATGCGAATATGTCTAATTCGGCTGCCATTTCTAATTCGGTGGACCAATCTGCTTTGTTTGCACGCTCTGAAATGATTGACGGCGCAAAGGCTTATGCTTTGTTGGCCGCTACTAATTCGCAGGAATTTAGGGCGGGTATATCGCAAATTGGAACACCAATGGGCCGCGCAGAATTTATTCGCCGCATGCGTGCAAACCCTGCCTATGTGAAAACAATTCCGGGGTATGAAAATGCCAAATCCCTAGCCGCCGCGGCGGTTAATTCGCAATTTTTGCAGGCGCAAACCGCTTCCGAAAGGCTAAAGCAAGCTTCATATGATATGCAAAGGACAAATTGGGGTAAACTTGTTCAGCAAAAGCAGCCGAGAATCGATGCCGTTACCGCAAATTATGCTCTTCCGCTACAAGCAACTGGCTTTGATGCAACCACTATAACGGGTGCAAATTCGTCGGATCTAGATGTTTCCAATAAAATCATGGCAGCTGCTGCTTTATACATTATCCGCGCGGATGCCGATGCACTCGATTTATTGACTTTAGGTTCCGGAAAATCCTGCGCATTTCGCGCGCATTTGAATGTTCGGCAGTGTCTATCGGCAACTAGGTTTTCGTTCGAACACGCCTATTGCCTTTCAGAGCATGGGCAGAAAGAGGCACTGCAATGCGCGAAATCTGATGTAACGGAGCCGGTTTATGTCGAGTATAAACCTTCAATTGGTGCGCGTCCTACGCCGCCACCACCGCCGCCAAAGATTGTACCAAAAGCTGCGCCGAAGGCCAAAAAGAAGAAATAATTGAAATAGTCAAGTAGTGCGAATTTACAGATGCGTGCCACCTGTTTTGTATTGACATTGTGTGTTTTAGGGGCTTTTGCCACTAAATCCATTGCGCAATCGCAACCTATTACCGCGCCAAATGGTGCGCAATCAATTATTCGCGAATGTTATACTGGCCAAGGCATGAAAGGGCCCATTTCAAGCTGTAGCGAGCATGTCGCGAAGGTTTATTCTATTGGCGATAGAAATTATATAAACCAGCCACTTCGCGTTGGCACAGATTATCCCTATGGTTTCAATTATTCTTCAAAGGATAAATGGGTTGTTTGCCGCGAAACTGATAGTCGTTCTTTGATTATTGGTGGGTCATATTGTAAAATAATTTATGGCGAAAATATCAATTATTGGGTTCCGGGTCTTGGGCCAATGTCGCTCCGATGGGATAGCGAATATAATTCGCAAACTTCTGCACCGGTTAATGTCTATTTCTACAAAATTTATACTTCAAGTTTGCCAACCGATAGTGATTGGGCAAATAATCGGAGCAGACAAAATCAAATATGCCGAAATAAGGGGTTTGGCGATGCTTTGGGTGCGCCAATGAAAATTCGGTATGACGATGCTATTGAAAGAGCCTATGGCAGTGCGCCTTTAAGCGCCACTGACCCGAGTATTCCGAATGTAATAAATTCGAGAAACGAAAGATTGGTTCGAAGGAATCAATATCATTTATTATATTGCAATGCTGATGCATATCTGGCGCGCCAACAAGCGATTGCAAAACCTTTTTAATTCGGCCTGCTAGGATTTAGAATTTTGGCCAGCATCATATTTCTTTAAAGTGGTTTTGGAAACTTGTTTACGCCAAGTCTTTTCTAAATGTTCCTTAACCCATGTTTTGTCTAATTTATCGGGCCTTCCCAAAATGCAGGGAAAGTTTTGATGATGATCCGTAGTAAAAAACGTCTCGCCATCAACTTCGAGTAAGAAATCGCGCTCTTCAAACGGAACTTTGAATACTGGGCAATCATACTTCGGGTTCCAAAACACAATTGTCTTTTTATTTACTTTAAATGAAACTGAGTCCCAAGACATGCCTTCCGTGACATCCGGTAAAGCCATAAGAATTTTTCGGATATAATCCAATGTTACCATAGTGCTAGCCTAAGTTGCCTCTGCAAAAAGGTTTGTCGTTAGTCTTCCAATTTTAGGATCCGCAGAGAGGTTTGCATCGGGTGAAATATTTCCTGAATGTAGAACGCCGCTTTTATAGACCAATAAACGGTTGAAATTATCTTCAAATGCTGCGGTTTGGTCAAAAAGTGGACTGCTCTTATTTATGTAATTCTCCTCTAAAGGATAGGATTTAATCTCCTCGGTGACAGTGCTAATATATTCTTGCTTTCTCTCGGCGCTTATATATTCAAAGCCCGTTGATTTATGGCGGTAAAAGGCCGTCCCCCCACTCGAAGTGTGCGCGAGATAATGTAAAATTGCAAAACGATTGGTTTCGACAAAGTCAAAATGTGGCATTCTTTGAATTTGTGATAATTCGTCGGGCTTTAAAGTTACGAGCGAAAAGCTACCTTTATGAACCCTGAATTTTGAATAACCAAAAATTTCGCAAAGTGGCCCCTCGATAAGCTTCATCAAATTATCTATATAGCTCATGGCGATTTTGTCATTTATTGAGAAATTGCGCCTAACACCTGGATAATAATTTTCTGTGCCCTGCATTTCATATGGCGCCATTGATGCGGCAAGTTCGCGTAAATCATTCGGATAGGGGCAAACATCATCAATAACCACAATTTTATTGCCTTCATTGCCAATTGTTTCGACGTTTATTTTCATTGATTTACCTGAAACTATTTCATTTTATTCCATTATAAATGGCAAATTTTTTTAGAAATGTCGATAGCTCTTGTAATTATTGGCATGGGCATGCTTGGCTAATTTTCGCCTTGTATGCAATTGAAGATTTAAATTAGGCAATACCCTTGTGTAACTAAAATGCAACACCTATCTATATCGCGTGGGCAGTAATTTATTGAACGCATTTGCTCCCCTGTTTACGGAGGAGCTGGCTCGCGGAGCGAGACTGAGGGGGAATTTTGCAAACGCACGCCCCTCCGTCAGGCTTCGATTGCCACCTCCCCCGCGTTGCAGGGGAGGATATTGTGTGCAAAATACAAATATTGCCGAAATTTTTTTAGAAAAGAGGGTTGCAGATGAACCTAGATAAATTTACCGAACGAGCGCGCAATATTATCGGCGCTGGCCAAATGGATGCGGTTAAACGCAACCATCAATATTTCACGCCAGAACATTTATTAAAGGCTATGCTGGATGAAGATAAAAGCCTTGCGATTGGTCTTATTCGCTCTGCCGGCGGGCGCCCCGAAGAGGCTAAATTGGCCGCCGATGTTGCGGTTGCGGGTCTGCCAGTTGTAGAAGGTGGGGAGGGTAAAACCTATCTTACGCCTGAAACTGCGCGCATTATTGGCGCCGCCGAAGAAGCCTCTAAGAAGGCGGGCGATAGTTTTGTTGCTGCCGAATGGCTTTTGCTTGCGCTAATTGCCGATTCCAAAACCAAAGCCGCAGAAGCACTAAAGGCTGCGGGTGTAAGCGTTAGCTCAATAAACCAAGCAATTGGCATGATGCGCCAAGGCCGCACTGCTAATAGTGAAACCGCAGATGATCAATATGAAGCATTAAAAAAATATAC
>CAYTWK010000011.1:5612-20519 GCA_964442095.1 uncultured Caulobacteraceae bacterium
ATTGAGGATTTACAAAATCAATCCAATGAATTGTCTTTGAAATGGCAAAATGAAAAGGCTGCACTTGCCGATACTACCCAGATAAAGCAAGAGTTGGAAAAACTCAATCTCGAGTTAGCCGAAGCAACGCGCCAAGGTGATTTTGCCAAGGCTGGTGAAATTCAATATGGCCGCATTCCTAAACTCGAGGCTGATTTAAAGAAAGCCGAAAGCGATGACACAAATCTCGCGTCCGAAACTGTCGATGCTGAACAAATCGCTAGTGTGGTTTCACGTTGGACCGGTATTCCAGTTGAGAAAATGCTCGAAGGAGATAGACAAAAGCTCCTAAAGATGGAGGATGTCCTTCGCCAAAGAGTAGTGGGCCAAGAAGAGGCGCTTACCGCGGTCTCAGATGCGGTCAGGCGCTCGCGCGCGGGCCTACAGGATCCAAATCGTCCAATTGGCTCATTCTTGTTTTTGGGGCCCACAGGGGTTGGTAAAACCGAACTTACCAAATCTTTGGCGCAATTTTTGTTTGATGATGACACCGCCATTACGCGGATTGATATGTCTGAATATATGGAAAAGCACGCTGTATCGCGCATGATTGGTGCCCCTCCTGGATATGTTGGCTATGATGAAGGCGGCGCGCTTACTGAGGCAGTGCGCAGACGACCCTATCAAGTTGTCCTTTTTGACGAGGTTGAAAAGGCGCACCCAGATGTCTTCAACATTCTATTGCAAGTGCTTGACGAAGGCCGTTTAACTGATGGCCAAGGTCGGACAATTGACTTTAAAAATACAATTTTGGTTATGACATCAAATCTTGGTTCAAGATACCTCGTAGAGCTAGAAGATGATCAAGATGTTGACGTTGCTAAAGATGCGGTAATGGAAGAGGTGAGGGCGCACTTTAAGCCTGAATTCCTTAACCGAATTGACGAGACGATTTTATTCAAACGACTTGGCCGCAAGCAAATGGACGCGATTGTGCCAATTCAATTGCGTAGGTTGGAGGCGCTATTGGCCTCAAGGGATATACATCTAGAGCTTGATGAAAAGGCGAGAGAATGGCTATCCAATAAGGGCTATGATCCAATGTATGGCGCGCGCCCTCTAAAGCGCGTAATCCAGCAGGAAGTTCAAGATCCTTTGGCTAAGCTTATTCTCAAAGGCGATATTCTTGATGGTCAAACTATTGTTGCTAGCGTCAAAGATGATGCTTTGGCGTTTAAGGTCAAGAAGCAAAAAGAATAATCCAAACAATAATAAACGCCCGCCAAGAAATTGACGGGCGCTTTTTTTGATGGATAGGTTCACCTAATTGGCTTTTGGCGAAGCTGCCTTTTCAGGTGCTTTAGTAGGCGCAATCGCCGCAGTTTTCGGCGCATCCGAATTGCTTGCGTTTAAAGTAACGCCTTCTTTTGGAAAGCCAGCAGCAACCAAGGCAATCGCCTTTTTAAGTTGATAGTCTTCACCCTCTTTCCAATCAGCAGGTGGCATATCTTTTGGCATATGAGGCGGTGGGCGTTTTGCGCCTGTTCCATTATCAAGGGCGTGCGGTAAATCTTCTTCACCTTTAAAGAAGGCCTTTTGCTTTTCAATATCTTCAGGGGTATAGCGCCTTGAAGCGATTTCAATATCGGGAACGATACCGGCACCCTGAATTGAACGACCGGCAGGGGTAAAATAGCGCGCAGTTGTTAATCTAAGCGCGCCTTCTTTTCCCGCGCCAAGCGGAATTACGGTCTGCACTGAGCCTTTTCCGAAAGAAGTAGTGCCTATCACAATTGCGCGCTTTCTGTCTTGAAGTGCGCCGGCGACAATTTCAGAGGCTGATGCTGTCCCTTCATTTGTCAAAATGGCCAATGGAACACCGGCAAATCTCTCGCCCGCTTTACCATAATAACGGACTATTTGGTCTGGGTTGCGGCCACGGGTTGATACTATTTCGCCGCGGTCCATAAATATGTCAGTAACGCCTACTGCCTGATCTAAAAGTCCACCGCCATTATTCCTTAAGTCGAGAATAATACCCTTTAGCTTTCCGCCGGATTGACGCTGTATCGAATCTAAAGCGCGATTTAATTCGGCAGTGGCATTTTCATTCACAAAAGTTGAAAGGCGAATATAGGCAACATCACCCTCCATGCGATGGGTAACTGGACGCAAAACAATAATTTCGCGCGTGATTTTAATCAATTTCGGATCTTCGCCTTCACGCGCAAGTGTGATTTCAATAGTGGTGCCAGGGCGACCCTTCATTTTCGCAACTGCTTCATCTAGCGGAAGCCCGATAATAGTGGTTCCGTCGATAGCGATGATTCTATCGCCTGCCATTATGCCAGCACGGGCGCCGGGGCTACCGTCCATTGGCGCTATTACTTTTACCGCGCCTTGATCCGAAGTCACTTCTAGACCCAAACCGCCGTATTCACCTTTTGTTGATTGCTGCATATTAGTGAAATCGCGTGCACTCATATAGCTAGAATGTGGGTCTAAGGATGACAACATGCCATCAATTGCAGCGCTAATTAATTTGTCTACTTTGGGCCTTACGACATATTCAGATGAAACCCGTGCAAGGACATCGGCGAAAATATCCAATTGCTTTAGAGTTTCTTCGCGGGTTAATTGCGTGTCTGGACTTTGATTATTCGCCGCGGATAACGCTACAACGCCGCCACCTAGAACAGCTCCAAAACAGACAGCACCAGCAAGCATTGGGCCAATCCAAAATTGTGAAACCTTTGATGGGGTCTGTGCGGGATTGTTTTTTGTCATTCTGTTTTCCATTTTTTCGCGCCGAAACTCTTACAATAAACCATATAGGCTTAATATTACTACATTATTGAAATACAATAAAATGAATTTTACTTTATTTATATGCATGATTAATTTGCACTTAATTATTGCGCATTGCAAGCCATGAAGCTGGGTCAATTGTTTGCTCGCCGCGTCTGATTTCAAAATAAAGATCGGGAACAATTCTTGTATCTTCGGTCATTTCGCCGATTGGTTCGCCCGCAAGTATTTCTTGGCCAGCTTCCACATACGCGGTTCCCATTCCGGCTAATACGATGCGATAGCCCGAGCCGACATTTATAATTAAAACCCGACCATAGGAGCGAAACGGGGCAGCAAATTCAACGCGCCCATCATATGGCGAAACAATTTGCGCTTTTTGGCGTGTGCGCATGGTTATACCTGCTGCCTTTCCACCTTCATTGAGAGTGCTGCCATAGGCTTGAACAATTTGTCCAAAGGCTGGTGTAAGCAATTTGCCTTTAGCATTTTCAAAACCGCGCGCAAAACTTGGACCATTATTTTGTGGACTTTGTTCAAATGCTTGACCAATTTTTGCCACTAGGTCTCTTAGGCCAATTGCTCTTTGTGCAATTTGGGCAATGATAGTTCGCTCTTTCTCGGCATCGCGGCGCAATGTGGCCTCTAGTCGCTGCCTTTGTGCTATGAGTGTTCCTACGGTTTGCCTCGCCACTAATAGATTGTTTGCGGCCTCTCGATAGGCGGCATCGCTCATATAAATGTCTTGGCGCATTTTTTGAATTTGCCCAATTTCAGCAGCAAACGCGCGCGCGCGCGCGTTTAATTGCGGCGCGACTATACGAAGCAATATCGCCACTCGCGCAGCTTCTGTTGCATTGGTTGGTCTGATTGCAAGCATGGGTGGTCTATCTCGCTCTACAGCGACCAGCGCAATTACCACGTCTTCAACCGCTTTGCGCCTTTGCAAAAATCGCGCATTGGCTATTCGCTCTTGCTTTCGAAGTGTAATCAGACGTGTTTGTGTGGCTTCGACAGTTCGCTCTGCCCTATCGCGCTCATTGGCTGCGTTTACCAATCTTTGACGTAAATCAATAATGTCCCTTGCGGCTTGATCTGCGTTGCGCTCGAGGGCGCCGACCCGCTTTTCACGCGTAATGCGTTCTTGTTCTAGGCGTTGCAATTCCTTTTGCGCTTGACTTTGGGCAAGTAAAAACGTCGGCGTAAAAACTACAGCCATTATTATCGCAAAACTAAATTTGCGATGAATACTTGCCGTTTTGCTATACGATTTATCTAGCCGACTTATCAAATCTATGGTTCCGGGTTGTTTCAGTCGCGATGATAGGGTGAATTGGTAATAATTCCAAGTGCCCGATATATTTGCTCTGCGGCCATTATTCGGCATAATTTATGGGGCCAAGTGGATTTGCCAAATGATAATAATAAATTCGCGCGCTCTTTAAACTCTGCGCCATGTCCGTCAGCCCCGCCAATCGCAAAAACTACTTTCTTGCGACCATTATCGCGGAGCTTTTCAATACGCGCCGCTATTTCTCGCGAGGTTAGAGTTTCGCCTTTTTCATCAAGAACAATCACAAAATCACTTAGTGAAACCCTATCTAAAAAAACACTCGCCTCTATTTTTGGATTTGGCTCTTTGGTCTTGCCATCCAATTCAACCAAGCATGCATCAATAGCGCATTGGCGGCCAATTATTTGGGCGCGATTTATATAGTCTTGCGCCATTAATTGCTCTGGCTCCGAAGATTTGAGCTTACCAATCGCGCAGAGTTCGATAATCATTTAAGGCTCTAAGTCTTTTTGCTTAGATTGGCTGCGACAAATGCTTTGCTTGGCCGGTCCAAATAGTTTCAAGTGAATAAAACTCACGGACTTCGGGACGGAAAAGGTGAATGATAACATCGCCCGCATCAATTAAAACCCAATCGGCATTTTCAAGACCTTGGACTTTTAGGCGGCCAGCGCCATTATCTTTTAGAACGCTCGAAATATGTTCAGCCATAGCCGCGACATGGCGCGAGTTTCGCCCTGATGCAACAATCATTATATCGGCAATTGAGGTTTTTCCGGCCAAATCAATTGACATAATGTCAATCCCTTGATCATCGTCGAGCGACTTTAAGACCAAGTCGCTTATGGTCTTGGCATTGATTTGTGACTTTTTCGGCTTACGAATCCGCTTTGCTGCTGGCTCAGGGGTATGAGAATTCAATTCACTATTATCTATATTTTTATCTATATTTTCGGACAAGCGGAGGTTTAACCTTTTCTGATAAATTATCTTTGGAGCCATTTTATAACACATTTATTTGCAAAATGACACTATGAAACTCAATATTTTGAAGCGAAGCATTTATACTACCCAATAATGCTTTGATTTTTCATAATTTCTGTTAGAAACAATACATGAGTGAATTCAATAGGCCTAAAAGCTCTCTGGCGGAACTCGACTCTCGTGCCCGCGATATCTTCGCCGCGATTGTCGAAACTTATATAGATACTGGTGAACCGGTTGGCTCGCGAACATTGTCACAGAAAGGTTTTGGCCTATCGGCGGCAACTATTCGCAATGTTATGTCGGATCTGGCAAATCTTGGCCTTCTAAATTCCTTGCATGCTTCTTCGGGCCGCGAGCCAACCTATGCCGGCCTTCGCCTATTTGTTGACAGCATTCTAGAAGTAAGTGAAATCGCGCCCGAGGATAAACTAGTAATCGATGAATTATTATTGGGCAAAGACCATGATTTGTCATCTGCACTAAAAGAGGCAACTAGTTTTCTCTCTGGGGTCGCAGGCGGAGCGGGACTAGTCACAACTCCTAGCCGAGAAAGCCCGATTTCACATGTCGAATTCGTTTTGGTCGGCGGGTCAAAAGCAATAGTAATTTTGGTATTTGAAGATGGGCAAATTGAAAACCGCTTGATTGACGCGCCGGCTGGGATTACTAGCGCACAGCTCCAATCGAGCACTAATTTTTTAAACCATCATTTGCGCGGAAAAACCCTATCTGAATCACTTAAACTAGCTACCAGTGAATTAAAAGCAGCTGAGCGCGAACTTGATAGTGTGACCTCTAAATTAATAGAATTGGGGATTGCTCAATGGTCGAGCCAGAGTTTTGGCCAAGATAAAAGCCTAATTGTTCGTGGCCGCGGTAATTTATTATCTGATCCTAATCTTAGTATGGATTTAGAAAAGGCCAAGGTTTTATTTGATGATCTAGAGAAAAAGCGCGACCTAATCCAAATGTTAGACGCCACCAAAGAAGGTTCCTCGGTTAAATTATTTATTGGTTCTGAAAACCCATTATTCGGCTTGTCTGGATCAGCTGTGATTGCCGCGCCCTATAATGACGCGCAAAATCGTGTTATAGGAGCTTTGGGGGTTATAGGTCCTACGCGGATAAATTATGCCAAAATTATACCTATTGTTGATTATACTGCAAAAGTCCTGTCAAATATGGTGCAAAGGGGGGTGAATATTAGCTGGTAAGACACTATGTAGTGCAAGAATTAAAAGATAGGCTCAGAAGGAATTATTCTTAGAATGAATGACGCACAAATTGATACTGAAACCAAAGATTTGGTCACAGAGGAAATCGAAGAAAATAATGCTACGAGCGAGCAAAATGATGCCGAAAATTCATCTATGCTAACCATAGAAGAGCAATTGAGCGCAGCGCGTGCAGAAATTGAAATTCTAAAAGATGGCGCGCTTCGGGCAATGGCAGAGGCTGAGAATACTAGGCGCCGCGCAGAGCGTGAAAGAACCGAGGCTAGGCTATATGCAATCGATAAATTCGCCCGAGATTTATTACCAATTGCCGATACGTTGGCGCGCGCCCTAAATGCCATCACCGAAGAGCAAAGGGCCGATGCTGGCTTCTTGAGCTTTGTGGAAGGCATAGAAATGACCGAAAAAGAGCTTTATGCCGCATTTGAACGCCATGGATTGCAAAAAATTGGCGTTCAGGGCGAAAAATTCGACCCCAATCTTCACCAAGCGGTTGCGCAAATTCCTTCGGCAATTCCAAAGGGTAGTATTGCTGAGGTTTTCCAACCGGGCTTTACTCTTTCAGGCCGCGTGCTACGGGCCGCGATGGTCGCTGTGTCAGCCGGCGATTAGGCACTTTTAAAAATTCATAATCTAAGTTAGTCTGCCCTAAATATAAAGGGAGTTGGCGATTATGCATGTTTTGGCGCGAGTGAAAAAAGTTTTCCTTTTGTGTGCCATTGCATGCTTGGGCTTTGCGGCAAATTCATCTGCGAATGCCGAACCCGTCATCACGAACTCGCCTATCACCTTAACCAATTCATCGGCGCGCAAAAGCCAAGATCTTTCGGGTGAATGGCATTATTCAGTCGATCCCTATAGAGTTGGCGAAATGGGTTTTCATGGCGGCACACCCGGCCATACAGCTCTTAGGTATTATGACAAAGATAATGAAGTCGCATTAAAGGAAAACCCCCAGCTCTTAATTGAGCAAGATATGAACCGCGCCCCAAAGATATCAATTCCTGGGGCATGGAATTCAACGCAAACTGAATTTCGCTATTATGATGAATTAATGTGGTATCGTCGGCATTTCATAAGCAATGCCGCACCAAATGAGCGAGCATTTTTGCATTTTGACGGCGTAAATTATAAATCCAGTGTCTATGTAAATGGTGAACTTGTCGGCAAGCATGAGGGTGGATTTACTGCCTTTAGCTTTGAAATTACAGACAAATTGCGCACCGGACAAAATCAAGTAACGATCGGTGTTGATTGTGTTCATACTACTCAATCCGTGCCGCCAATTATCACCGATTGGGATTTGTATTGCGGAATAACTAGGCCGGTTAAAGTGGTCTATACGCCGATAAATTTCATCGATAATGCGCAAATAAAACTTTTGGATAATGGCAATTTGGGCGGCAAAATAGATTTAAATGGGCCACAAAAAGAAAATCAAGACATTACGATTTCGATTCCCGAATTGCGCCAAAAAATTAAAGTTAAGAGCGATGCAGAAGGCAAAGCGATGTTTGAAATTATAAGCCCTCGTGGACTTAAAAAATGGTCGCCTGAGAGCCCCAAATTATACGACGTTGAGTTTGCTGCGGCCACTGACAGGCTAGTCGATAGGGTCGGCTTTCGCACAATTAAAGTCGATGGAACAAGGCTTTTGCTGAATGGGGAGCCAATATTTCTGCGCGGCATTTCAATGCATGAAGAGGAATTGGGGCCAAACCCAAGTCGCAATATGACTAAAGCCGCCGCCCAAGAATTATTCACCCATATCAAGACTGGATTAAATGGAAACTTTGTTCGCCTGGCGCATTATACCCATGCGGAGACAACGTTACGCCTTGCTGATGAAATGGGGCTTTTGGTGTGGGCCGAGATTCCGGTTTATTGGACGGTGGACTTTAATTCTGCACATAGTCTTGAGGTTGCAAAAACCGCACAATCGGAAGCGATAATGCGCGATTATAATCGCGCAAGCATTTTCGTTTGGAGTGTTGCCAATGAAACCCCGGAAAACGACGCCAGCCACAGTTTCCTTTCAAAGCTAGTAAAGCAGGCGCGCGATTTAGATAATTCGCGGCTGGTTAGTGCGGCACTATTTTCGTCGCGCAAAACCGAAAATGGCAAAACTATTTTGATTGTCGATGATCCAATGGCTAAAGAGTTAGATTTGCTCGCGGTCAATACTTATAATGGATGGTATTCTGATGATTTATTAACTGACTTGCCAAGGTTTGAATGGCGCTCTGTTGCTCCTAAGCCACTAATTTTTTCCGAATTTGGCGCGGATGCAAAAATAGGGGTTCGCGGCGATGCTCATTATATGAAGTTTAGTGAGGATTTTCAGGCTTTATATTTCCAAGAAACCTTAAAAATGGCCGATAATATTCCATTCCTAGTCGGAATGTCGCCGTGGATTTTAAAGGATTTTCGCTCCCCTCGGCGGCAGCATCCAATCTATCAGGAGGGGTGGAATAGAAAAGGATTAATAAGTGAACTCGGCGAAAAGAAAATGGCATATGATGTATTAGCGGAATATTATTTGAAAAAAGCCAAGGCCGAGTTGAAATAATTGCTGTTTAGGCGCGCGCCAATATCCGCTTTGCGCCTTCGCGAACTGTAACTATTTCAATATTTAGAGCCCTGACGGCATCAATAGTTTCGGCCAGTATATCGGGTGTGGAACCATAGGGGCTACAATCATCTGCTATATCATGGGTGAAAAATATCACCCAGCCATTTTTATTCTGCGCCGTCTTTAAATGCTTTTGTAAATAATTGCTGGAGAAGCGGCGCTTTTCGAGCGGTGTTGTTTTTAGATTTGCAAAATCTAACACACCGTAATTAACACCGCGATAGACGCCGCGCGCGTTTAAATATCTCTCGCCAATATAATTACGACTTTTTTCGTCAAATTCGCCATAAGGATAGGCGAAACTATCAAAGCGAAAATTTGGATTATTTAGTGCGCCCGCGAAAAATTTTTGGTTTTGCGCCAAATCCTCAGCCATTTCATTTGCGCTCGCGCCGCGAAAACGTGAATGTGAAAAACTATGGCATGCGATTTCATGGCCGTTTTGCGCCAGACTGGCTATATCGTCTTTTGAATATTGCTCAATGCCCTCAAAGCTCTGCCCACAATGCGAACCAGTCAAATAAAAGGTTGCGACTGCGCCAGCTTCCTCTAGCATTTTTGCACCCATACTAATGGCAGTTTTTGGTGCATCATCAAAGCTAAAGCTAACTAAAGGCGCCTTTAGTTTGCATGGGGTCGGCCGTGCTTTTAGCAGAGCCAAGCCGGCCATTTTTATTCTGTCTTTTAAATTCGCTGGATCACGATATTGCATTTATTGGGTTTAAAACCAAAATGGTTAAAATAAAATGCTATTCGGCGTCTATCTTCGGTGCGGGACTTGCCAAAAATGCGGGTAGCTCATCGCCAAAGCCAGAATCTGCGCTTTCGACCTCTTCGGATCTTTGTCGGCGTTGGCGTGGTGGCCTCGGTTGACGTGGCTCGCGCACAGTTTGGGCTGTTTCGCTATTTCCCTCGTTAGACGCATTGGCAATCACATCGGTTTCGCCAGCTATCGGTGCTTCATCTTCGTTAGAAGCAGAAGCTTCAGAGTTTCTATCTGGGCGATAACGATCGCGGCCCCGATTGCGATTGCGATTATTCCTATCCCGATTACTTTCGCGGCCATTCTCGTTTTGGTTCCAATTGCGATTGTTTTGACCTTCGCGACCAGAATTCTCGCCATTGCCTTCGTTTTCACCTTCGGCAGTATCAATCGCTTCACCATCTTCGTCAAAGCCGTTCGGAAAGCCAGCAATTGCCATTTCTGTGCGCGGCACAAAATTTGGCTGCGTGGCTTTAATAAGGCGCAAATAATGTTCAGCGTGTTGAAAGCAATTTTCGGCCAAAACCCTATCGCCAGCACTCATGGCGTCACGGCCCGCTTGACCATATCTTTCTAGGACAGTTTGGGCGGATCCACGAACCCGCATATCTGGTCCATTTGATTCATAGGCGCGATTGGGGTTTTGATTTCCGGACCTTTGCGGTCCACGACTTCTTTGTCGCTTCATTTTATATTCCTGTTTTTGGCCTAAACTTCGCGCTTAATTTGCTAGCATTAGATTTCACTAGATATTAAAAATTGGGATAGTTTGGCCATTTGCCACATATTTTGGTGCCCAAAACTCGGCAGATTTTTTTAGCCGGTATTCTAAATTAGTAAATCTCTAAAATATACTAATAATCACCAAGCAGATTATCTAATTGCGCAACAGAATCACATCAATAAAAAGTCTGCACCTAGCTATTACAATGCCGCGCACAATAATGAAAGCCCTTTACTGCAGAAGATGGTAATAATTCGATTAGAGTTTTGTTCCGAAAATAACTCTTTCACGACCAGAAAGATCTTCAATTATCTTTAGGTTTTCGAGATAATCGTATTTTTGGGCAATTTGCAAAATATCTTTTGCTTGATTAATTCCGAATTCAAAAAAGAAATGGCCGCCTGACTTTAGCAAGTCTTTCAAATGTTCGAATAAATATGGATATGGCTCTAGGCCGCTTTCACCGCCATCAAGTGCATCAATTGGATCATAATCCTTTACGTCAATATCCAAGCTTAGGATATGACTACTTGGGATATAGGGGGGATTGGAAACCACGATATCAAATTTCTCATTTATGCCCTCTGCCCAATTGGTTTGGATGAATTTTGCGCGCCCCGCCAAATCATGCATGTTTGCGTTTTCGCGCGCTAAGCTAAGGGCCGCTTCGGACTTATCGGTTCCTATCCCTGACCAGTTTTTGCGCTCTGCCAATAGTGCCAATAAAATTGCGCCAGAGCCAGTTCCAATATCAAGGACACGCAAATTTGTGTCATCCGAAAATGCTTTTAGGGCATGATCGATGATAACTTCGGTCTCTGGGCGCGGAACAAGAGCGCGCGCATCCGACAAAAGCTCAAGTGACCAAAAGGCTTTTTTGCCAACAATATGTGCCACTGGCTCGCGCTTTAGGCGCCGCGCCAAAAACTCATCAAGTTTTGCAATCGCCTCTTCGGAAATCTCACGATATGGGTCTGTAACTATTTCATTACGCGTTGCGCCAGTTGCAGCAATCAATAAAATGCGCGCGTCAATTGTTGGGCTATTAATCCCCTCGGCTTCTAGGCGCTTTTTGGCATAGGTCCATGCATTAACTAATGTGGTCATGGCTATTGCTATGCCGCGCCGCAAATAAATTTTCAAGGGAGGCGACTAATTATCATCATCAAGCAAAATGTCATTATCATCTTTTTGATATTCAAAAATGTCGGCCGGCTGGCATTCTAAATAATAGCAAATCTTATTTAGGGTTGAAAACCTAAAGCCCTTAATCTTGCCGTTTTTCAATTGTGAAAATTGGGTTTCTGAAATGCCAATCTTCTCGGCCAAATCTTTAGCGCGAATTTTACGCTTTGCGAGCATGACATCTATATTTACAATCATAGGCATTAGAGGATTGTCTCCAATTCCGCCTGCATCTTCTTGCCAATCTGCGAGATAAAATATAGCGCACCGCCGACAATTAAAATCACAAAGCTTTCGGTGCTACCTTCGACCTTAAAGCCGCCTTGAAACTTTAGCCATGCAGTCAAAGTAGGGGTAATTGCGATTGTTGCGATGGCACCAAACATTAAATTGGAGCCCATCTCGTTCAAACCCCTAATCATGGTTTCGCTAAAATCATCACCCTTTGCGATACGGCCAAAAACCCGAGTGGCGGCAATTGCCACTGTTAGGTAGCAAATCGGCGCAATCAGGCTTACCCAAAAAATTGGGCTAAGCATTGAAAGAAAAAATACCGAAGATTGTTGCGCCAAATTCATTTCGGGCAAAATACCGACTGTCGCTTGGAATCTGTCGCTTATCAAATATATCACAAGCAAAAATGCGACCATTGCACTCAATGCCTGCCAAAAATATGCCTGCTTGCGAAAATAAAAGACTTCATCTTTCATGGTTTTTCCTAAATTAATATGTGTTTTATGCTATTTAATTTAAGTAAAACATAAAGTCAAGTCATTCTTTGTGTTATGTCACTTTAGAATTTCATCGCGTTCCTTTAAAAGTGAATCAATCGCCAATTGATTGCCGCTTTCGGTATAAATCTTTAGAGCGGCATTCAGGAAATTGAGCGCGGGTTTAATCGGGGAATTAGTTTGTTTGGCCCTCTTTAATTCCAAAAGTCCTTTGACATTGTAATAAAGGCCCTCGTCAATGTGTAATTTTGCCTTTTCGATTAAGCCGCGCGCTTCTTCTAGCTGCAGGCTAGCGCGATCATAATCATCATTTAGAAAATGAATATAGGCCAAAACCAGATTTGATTGGGCGCGATTTTGTCCAAAGCTAGTTTCATTTCGGAGCAGAACATCGAGTTCTAAAAGTGCGATATAGTCTTCACTATTTATAGAATTATCGCCATTTCGGTGATTTTCACATAATATGTTCCCAAGGTTAAAAGCCGCGCTTTGAATCATAATTAGATCACCAGAGAAAAAAGCTAGTGCAGCAGCTTCTTTCGCATAGTCTTCTGACTTTTTCTTGAAGCCAAGCCTTTTTGCAAGAATGGCTAGGCCCTGTGTAACGCGCGCCAAAGAGGTGAAATCACCACCGATACGCAGGCGGCCATGAAGTCTTTCTAAGTCTTGATATCTCTTCTCCCACTCCGCACTATTGGCGCGGGCCGATTGCAAAGCAGCAACGCGCGCCTCGATTGCCAATTCAAACATATCCATATGGCCAGACACTTCGGCCGGAATTTCGACATGCGGAGTTCGCTTAAACTGCCCGATTCGAGTAAATACTGGCGTGCTGACGCCGCTAAGGAATGGATCTTTTGTGGCTTTATATGCTGACTTTATCAATTCCTCGGCCTTTTGCGCGTCGCCCTGAGTGAAGGCCAATAGTGACTTTGTAGCAGGTATAAACCAACGCACTACTTCATCATGATCGGCTTTGCAGTAAATTTCCGGTTCGCTTTCGTCGCGGCTCTTTATTGCTTCCGCGGCCAGCGAAATCGTCTCTCCATCGATAGTTTCAAGGACTTTTTCCTTTATACGCCAACTATCGGTTTTATTGGCCCATTCGATAAAGTCAAAGCCGTCAGCCAAGAGATTATCGATAATACGCGCTACTTGCTTGCCGACCGATGCCACTTTCATCTTTCGCCATTTGGGCAATAGCCTCATTTGGCTAAGGCTTGCATAATTTCCTGCTTCCAATGTTAACAAGAAGCTCAAGAAGAAAAACCCATTTCCACGTATAGCTTTTTCTGAATTGTTTGATCGAATAGTAATTTTCCGACCCAAAACATCGACCTTAAATTCAATCATTTTTTGCCCCCTAAGAAAACCACTAAACAGCTTTTTCGCAGAGTCAAGAAATGTGAAGTTTTGTGAATATTAATTTTGTGTTAACTTTTTGTATAATTGAGTTTTAAGAATTTTTTATTTTTGGGGGTAGTTTGATGTCGAAAAGTAATATCAAAAGAGGCGGTAAAAGAATTAAACAGATATTACTCGCGAGCACGTGCATAGCGGGAATATCATTGCTTGCATTAGTGCCAGCGAGTGCGCAAACTGCGACGCCCACAGCAATAGCCTCGAGCCAATCGGCAATTAGTCCGAATGTAAATATTAGCATGGCAAATCTGACTATCCCTGAAGGGACGCAGTTTTTCCTTTCGTGCGCGAGTGCGGCAAACGGCCAATTGGTCTGTAGTCCCGTGCTAATGGGTGCGAATAATGCCGCCGCGAGTGCGCCAATTGTGACGCAAAATGCGGCAATTGTCAGCCAATCTGAAACCACGACCCCAATTCTAAATCCAAATCAGCCACAAGGCGCCAGTGCTGACTGTGTATATGGCAATAGCAACGATAACACTACATTGGAATGTGGCGCTAATTCGTCAGTTGGCACTGCGCCTTTTGCGACAGCAATCGGTAGTTCCGCTGCTGCTACGGGAGTACGTTCAACTGCTTTGGGACGGATTGCGTCAGCTTCGGGAAGCGATTCCACTGCCCTTGGACACAATTCAACAGCATCGGGAACGGGTTCGACAGCTGTTGGTCAGTCTTCATCAGCTAGCGCAGTGAATTCGACAGCAATTGGTCGCCAAGCCTTGGCAAACGGTAATTCAGGCACTGCTCTTGGTCAGTCAGCAACAGCTAGCGGAGTGAATTCGACGGCGCTCGGTATTGGGTCACAAGCACAAGGCTTGAGCGGCACAGCTGTTGGCAATGTTTCGAGAGCCTTTGGCAACGGCGGAATTGCAATTGGTGGCGAGGCGACAACGGTTATAGGCTTACAAACACATGGTAATATAGCGATTGGTAGTTCTAGTGGTGTTGTCGGTGGCGCAAGTGGCGGGACCGCGACCACCGCCAATGGCGGCAATGCTTTAGCAATGGGCACCGCTGCGCAGGCTACAGGCGCTAATGCGGTCGCTATAGGTGCAGATGGTGATGACATAGATACTTTTGGAGCCAATGGCAGTAACATCAACACAATAGCCATCGGCACTGATACTTCGGCAAGTGGCGAAAGAAC
>CAYTWK010000012.1:0-15118 GCA_964442095.1 uncultured Caulobacteraceae bacterium
TCACCGACGCCGAACTTGCGGCCAATCCCGGGCTGGTCAAGTCGATGAACGTCAATTTGGAATGAAGTTCGCACCCTTTCAACAATTCCAGAAGTCGCCGAGGCGTGGAAATCTTGGCCACCGGAGGGCGTCAACACAGTAAACCCATGGCATTTGCCGCTTATGAATACGCTAATTCTTTTGCTTTCAGGCACAACCGTAACTTGGGCGCACCATGCACTCCAAGAGGGTAACCGCGAATCCGCCAAGCTTGGCCTTTTGCTTACCGTCATTTTGGGTGCGATTTTTACCGGGATTCAAGTATATGAATATAATGAAATCCTTCACCTAAAAGAATTTGGTTTCGGCGGTGCAAATGTTGGCATTTATGGATCTTCATTCTTTATGGCAACCGGCTTTCATGGCGCACACGTCCTAATCGGGACTATTTTCCTAACAGTATGCCTATTGCGCCTATTAAAGGGTCATTTTACTCCACAAAAGCATTTCGGGTTTGAAGCTGCTGCGTGGTATTGGCACTTTGTGGACGTTGTTTGGTTGTTCCTATTTGCATTTGTCTATGTAACCTTCGGATAATGGACAAAGAAGAACTGCCTAAATGGTGGCTAACAGGTCTTTTGAGCAGGTGTCCAAAGTGCGGCAAAGGCGCATTGTTTGAAGGAATTGTAAAATTCCGCGACAATTGCGCCAATTGCGGCGATAGTTTTAAAGACGCAGATGCTGGCGATGGCCCAGCCGTTATGGTAATAACCTTGGCTGGGGCTATTTTGGTTCCGATAATGCTTATATTGATGTTTGCCTTTAAACTTGGGCCAATTCTAATATTATTGATTATGGCCCCATTATCGGTTGTTACATGTATTATGATGCTGCGGCCAATGAAGGCGACTTTGTTTGCCCTTCAACGGCATAAAGCGGCCGGCGATAAATATACTCTCAAATAATGCAATTTCGTCCCTATCCAATTCTTAGCATTTTCACAATCGCCATTCTTGCGGTTTTGATTGCGCTGGGAAATTGGCAATTTAGCCGCTATGAATTCAAGTCTGCTCTTGAAAACGCTCCACCGCCAGCTTTTGAAGAATTAAAAATGGCCAAAGTGGCTGTCCGCGAGTTTCAACAATATCATTTAAGCGGTCAGCCAATTGATAAATATATAGGCGTAGAAACTTCGCAAGATGGCAAATATGGCAAGCGAATATTTACAATATTAAATTGTGAAATTGGTAAAGTCTTTTACGAAATCGGATTTATTGCAGACTTCACGCCTGCGCACGATAAGATTATTCGCAATCAATTATCAAAGCCAATAAAGGCCGACGTAGTGGCGCGCGCACAAATTCGGCCCAATAAATATATTCCCGATAATAAACCCAACGAAAATCGGATTTTTTGGCCCGAAATCAGCGCTATGGAACAAGTCCTCGGGCAAAGTGCAGACTTTAAAGACTTTTATTTCACACCAATTCTCCAAGATCCTCTACAAACCGGAAAGCCGAGCCGCAATCCCTTTGCTGACCCCAAAGGTGCGAGCTATGTCGAGCCAGCGCGGCATTTAGGCTATGCTATAACTTGGTGGGGGCTAGCAATTGGCCTCGTGGGGGTATATATCGCCCTGCACGCCAAAAACGGCCGGCTAAACCTTAACTCCAAATAGAATAATGCAATATATTTCAACGCGCGGCGGCGCCGAACCCGTAAGTTTCACAAAAGCCATTATGGAAGGCCTAGCGCCAGATGGCGGGCTTTATATTCCGCAAACATGGCCAAAGCTTTCTAAAGAGCAATTAGAAAGGGCCAAAACTGCCCCATATTTTGAGACCGCGGCAAATGTCCTAAAAATTTTCGCGGGCGATGACCTTGATATGGAAACCGCCACCAGAATTTGCAAAGCGGCCTATGGTGAAGTTTGGGCGCACAATGATATTGTTCCGCTTTCTAGCCTCGAAGATAATACCTATTTAATGGAATTATTCCATGGCCCGTCTTTGGCCTTCAAAGACGTTGCCATGCAAATGATTGGCGAATTATATGATACATTATTGGCAAAACTAGATAAGCGCCTTAGCATCATTTGCGCCACTTCTGGTGATACTGGTGGTGCTGCCGTAGAGGCCTTCAAAAATAGGGCAAATATTGAATTATTCATTCTAATGCCTGATGGACGCGTCTCTGAAGTGCAAAAGCGCTTTATGACTGCATCAAATGCCCCAAATGTTCACGCCTTGATTTTAGATGGCGATTTTGACGGCGCACAGGCGCTTTTAAAAGGTCTTTTCAGGGACAAGGATTTTGTTAAAGAAGTCCAGCTAGCGCCGGTTAATAGCGTAAATTTTGCGCGAATTATAGCCCAATGCGTCTATTTTGTAATTGCGGCGGCAAAATTGGACACTAGTGAGCCAATTGATTTCATAGTGCCGACTGGTAATTTTGGCGATGCCTTTTCAGGATTTGTAGCCAAGAAATTGGGGGCAAATATCGGAAAAATTACGATTGCCAATAATCTTAATGATGCAATTTCAAAAGCAATAGAAACTGGAACTTTTAAAATAGCCGAAACTTCTTTTGAAACCATATCACCAGCCATGGACATTCAAGTCGCAAGCAATTTTGAGCGGATTTTATACGATCTATGCGAAAAAGATGCCGCCAATAATGCGGCAATGATTGCATCATGCTATGCGGCGCTTAATAGTGAGCGCGAATTTGAAATCGAGCAGAAGGTACTTGAGAATTTACGGGCTAATTTTATCCCAAGCACAATTAATGATGAGCAAACACGCGCGGCAATTAAAGATTGCTTTGAAAAGACAGGCGCTCAGATTTGTCCGCATACCGCAATCGCATGGTCAAGTCGCCATCAAAGCCACGCAAAGTCCAAAATAATTCTCGCGACTGCGCATCCGGCAAAATTCCCGGAAACTATGTTCGAAGTGTTGGGCAATGAGCAAAAGCTACCAAAACATGCCGAAGACCTATTCGAGCGTAAAGAAAACTATGAACGAATGAAAGCTGATGAATTAGGACTAAAAGCATATATTCGTCTTAGGGCCTTTAAAGATTGACGCAAAATTCAAAGACTATAAAACTTGAAAATGGTGTGCGCATCATCCTTGAGCCTATGACCTCTATTCAGAGCGCGAGCGTTGGGGTTTGGATAAATATTGGCACGATTAATGAAACTAAGGCCAATAATGGAGCGGCGCACTTCCTCGAGCATTTAGTATTCAAAGGCGCAGGGAAACGAAACGCCAAACAAATAGCCGAAGATGCTGAAAATCGCGGCATTTATATGAATGCAGCCACATCTTATGAAAAGACCGGATTTTTCGCACGATGCCTTGGCGAAGAGGCTGGTTTTGCCCTTCAAATGTGCGCCGACCTCGTCCTCGAACCAAAGCTTGAGAAGAATGATATAGAATTAGAAAAAAATGTTGTTCTACACGAAATCAAAGAGGCAAATGACGATGCCGAAGACAGGGCAAATGTCCTAAATCAAGCCGCCAGTTTTGCAAATCAATCTTTAGGAATGCCAATTTTAGGCGATGAGGCGAGCCTTGGGCTATTAAATCAAGACAAGATAATAGAGTTTCACAAAAACTATAGAAACCCCGAAAATATTGTAATTGGCGCAGCCGGCAATATAGATATCGAAAATATTATAGACATTGCCAATAAAAGATTTGGTCACCTCATGAATTCAAAGTCGCAGCCAATTCAAACCTCGGTTTCTACAACTGGAATAGAGACAGAAGAACGCGAAATCGAGCAAATGCAAATATCAATATCATTTGATGGTGCACCTGAAGGGGATAATATTTTTACAAATCGGCTATTTTGCGCAATTCTTGGGGGTGGAATGTCATCAAGATTATTCCAAGATTTGCGCGAAAAGCGTGGCCTTGTTTATGGAATTGATGCCTTCGAAGAAAAATTTAAGGATCTTTCGAGAATTGGCATTGGTGTTGGTTGCGCGCCGAATAAAAGCGAAGAAGTTTTAAAGCGCATCAATGGCCATATTGAAGACTTGGCCAATACTGGCCCTCTAGATTCAGAATTATCGCGCGCAAAAAAGGCGCTTGAAACTTCTATGATGATATCGCTTGAGAATCCGTCATCGCGGATAACTTCTTCGGTTTATCAATTACTCAAATATTCAAGACTAATTTCAATCCCGCAAATCACCAGCGCAATTAAAAACACCGATGGAAAAGACATAATGAATGTCGCCAAATATATGCTAAATTCAAACAAAAGAGCAATTGGTGCAGTCGGGCCAAACCTAAAAAATTTGAATTTGCCAAGCTTTATTTAAGGCGAAAATTTTCTGAAATGGCAATTGCACAATAAACCAAACATTTTACTTTGGTTCAGGGTGTATTCAGTATATCATTCTATAATTATTAGGCCTGATAAATTCCTTATCGGGTCAGAGGAGCAGAGCATGCGCCAAAAATTTGGTATTGAGAAAAGTAAATCATTGTTTGCGCCATTAGCGTCAATAGCAATTATTTCATGCGGTATTTCCGCGTGCACTCCGACAGTTAGAGTTGAAGTGCCCGATAAACCAATTGAGATAAACCTCAATATCAATATGAAAATTGAACAAAACGTCAGGGTTCGCATGGAGCGTGAGCTGGACAAAGCAACGCAATCTAACCCTGGAATTTTTTAAAACAATTTTTGCGCCTATCTGGCCGCAGGAGCTATAAAATGAAGAGCATTATTAAAAATATCGTTTTCGGTTTGGGTCTAGCGCTTTCAATAAGCACCGCAGCCCTCGCTGTAGATAATGGTGGGCCGATTGATAACGCCATTAAATCTGGCATTATCGGCGAACAGGCAAATGGCTATTTGGGCTTTGTGCGCCCAGCTAATGCTGCCCAAATTGAGCTGCAGCGCCAAATCAACGAAGTTAATGTTAGACGTCGCGCAGTTTATACAAAAGTTGCCAGCGATACCAATGAAACCATTGATAGAGTTGCGCTTTTACAGGCATATCGCCAAATTACCAAATCTAATATTGGTGATTATTATAAAGACACGGCCGGCGTTTGGTGTGCCAAGGCTAATAATTCGCGGGTAAGCCTCGCCGATGATGGCACAATAACTATTTCTTGCGCGGCACGATAAGCAGATGAAAGCGGGGGATTTGTAATAGTCCCCCGTTACATTCGCTAAACGCCTAAATCGCACTTTATTTTATTCGGTTAACCTATCGTTTCCATTTGTGCCGCATAAGGCATTCATGTCTATAGATAATGCAACCCTAATCGCCTTAGTATCATCACGCGTTTGTCATGATTTAGCCTCGCCAATTCAGGCGCTCACGACTGCCCTAGACGTCTTAGAGGGCGATAATAGCGCGGAAATGCGCGAAAGCGCCATCCATCTTATTCGCGAAAGCACTACCCAAGCAAGCGCAAAAGTTGATTTCATGCGGGCTACTTTCGGCTCTTTGACTTCGGGCAATGGCGATGCCAATCTTGGGGATCTAAAGACAATTGCATTGCGTTTTATCGCAACCCAAAAGCCCGAACTAAACTGGCAATCGGAAGAAGATTCCACGCAAAAGCCAATGGCTCGGGTATTAATGAATCTGATTTTAATCGCGCTAGATAGCCTGCCACGTGGGGGCGAAATAAGGGTTCAATCCTATAAAACTGACAATAAGATTGAATTTAGCGTCCGCGCCGAAGGTATGCGTGTTAGCCTCAAAGAAAACATGCGCGCGGCTCTACAGGGCCTAACGCCGGAAACTGGGTTTGATGGTCGCTCGGTGCAGCCATATCTGGCATATTTAACCGCGCTTGAGAACAAAATCGAACTTGCAGCCCGTGAAGATGATACTAGTCTTACTTTAATCGCGCGCGGCTAAGAGCTACAAAATCTTTGATATTTTCACATTAATTTTACAACCAAAGGCAGTATAAAGGCTTTTGTGGCAGAAAAAACGCATTTTTAAGCAAAATTATCCGCGATTTCTCGATTTTATTAGTAAGGCTTTAATAGTCTTTGGGCAAAACATAATTTGATAATCAAATGATTGTCGTCAATTTTATTAAATTGGATGCCACAATGGACGAATTGCTAGCCGAATTTATAACTGAAACCAATGAGTTTTTAGAAACTATTGATATTCAATTAGTGCAATTGGAAGCTGACCCAAACGATAGCGCAACTCTAAATAATATCTTCCGACTTGTTCATACAATTAAGGGAACTTGCGGCTTTCTTGGCTTGCCTAGGTTGCAATTCGTTGCCCATGCTGGCGAAACCCTATTGGGCAAATATCGCGATGGTTCTTTAACCGCGACACCAGATAGTGTGCAATTGGTTCTCGAATCCATTGATAGAATCAAAGAAATTATGGCTGGCCTAGAAGCTACAGGTCAAGAAGAAGAAGGCGACGATTCCGAACTAATAGGTGCATTGGAACGCGCGGCAGAGGGCATTTTGGGCTCATCTGGCGAAAAAGACGAAATTGCCGTAGAGCCTGAATTTATTGAGCCTAGCCCTGAAGATTTAGTCGCAGAGGAAAGCACCGAGGAAGTTCCAGTTCAAGAATTATTTGACGAAAATGGCAATAAATGGGACGCGGACCTTGGCCGCTTTTTAAAACCGGGTGAATGTTCTCTTGCCGATCTCGAAGCTGCATTCCTTGCCGCAGAAGTTGAAGAAATAAAGCCCGAGCCCGAGATTGTCGAAACCACCACATTAGAGCGTCGCTCTTCTGATGTTTCTGACCGCCGCGCCACTCCACGCGATGACGAAGACGATTCCGGTGTGAAAGGCGGGGTAGCCACAAACCAATCAATTCGCGTTAATGTTGAAGTCCTAGAAGATCTGATGACGATGGTTTCAGAATTAGTTCTGACCCGTAACCAATTGATGCAAATGGTGCGCAATACGTCAAATAGTGATTTAAAAACTCCGCTACAGCGCCTTAGCTCAGTCACCGCAGAGCTACAAGACAGCGTAATGAAGACCCGTATGCAACCGGTTGGAACTGCTTGGAAAAAATTACCGAGGATTGTCCGCGATGCCGCAAGAGATTTGGGCAAGAAAATTGATTTAGTTTTAGAAGGCGAAGCGACTGAATTAGATCGCCAAGTCCTAGAACTTATCAAAGACCCATTAACCCATATGATACGCAATTCTTGCGACCATGCAATCGAGCTACCTTCGGTTCGCGCGGCAGCTGGCAAATCGGAAACTGGCACAATTAAACTATCTGCGTATCATGAAGGCGGCCATATTATTATTGCGCTTTCGGATGATGGTGCTGGCCTCAATACTGGCCGCATTCGTGATAAAGCCATTAAAAATGGTATTGTTAGCGAAGAACAAGCTTGGACTTTGCCAGATGCACAAATTCACAAATTCATTTTTGCCCCTGGCTTCTCAACTGCGGCCGAAGTTACATCAATGTCTGGCCGCGGCGTTGGCATGGATGTTGTCAAAACCAATATTGAATTAATTGGCGGCGAAATTGAGCTAAGCTCAAACGAGGGCAAAGGCACAAAGTTCATTATCAAAATCCCACTTACTTTGGCGATTGTATCGGCTCTAGTAGTTGGAAGCTCGGGCCAAAGATTTGCCATTCCTCAATTAAGTGTTGTCGAATTGGTAAGCGCGGGTGGAACGTCTGAACATAGAGTTGAGACCATAAATAAAGCGCGTGTCCTAAGGCTGCGCGATAGACTGTTACCTTTGTTAAGCCTGTCAGATACTTTGGGTATTAAAAGCATTGAAACCAGTGATGGCGATCCATTAGATCAGACCCAATATATTGTTGTAATGCAACAAGCAGGTAATAATTTTGGCGTCGTCGTTGATGAAATTTTTGATACCGAAGAAATCGTTGTTAAGCCACTCTCAATCGCGCTTTCAAGTGCAAGCTCATTCTCCGGCGCGACAATTTTGGGCGATGGCTCGGTCATTATGATTATAGATCCAGCTTCTATTTCCAAGGCTGCGGGTGACAACAAAGAAATCTCCGATGATATAACAAATGAGACTGAAGGAAATAATTCGAGAAAAGAAGAATTGACATCTCTAGTTATATTCCAAGCTGGAACCCCAGAGCCGAAGGCAGTGCCACTTGGTTTGGTTACGCGGCTTGAAGAACTAGATGTTTCAAGTTTCGAAACCTCCGAAGGTAAAACATTAGTTCAATATAGGGGTGCTTTGATGCAAATCGTCCCTGCGGATCCTTATTTAAGCTTGAAGCAAGAGGGTGGACAGCCAATCTTGGTGTTCACGCACAATGATCATTCAATCGGGATTGCGGTTGATGAAATCGTCGATATTGTTGAGGAAAAACTAGACATTGAAATGAGCGCCGATAAGCCAGATACGTTGGGAGTGGCGGTTATTTTAGGTAAAGCCACTGAAATCATTGATGTTGGCTATTATCTAAATCAAACTATCGGTGATTGGGATAAACCAGCGGTCAAACCTGCTGCTAGAAATATCGTCCTAGTCGAGCGTAATCCTTTTTTCCGCAATTTATTATCACCGCTTCTAAAAAGCGCTGGCTATGAAGTTGAGGCAGTTGATACCGTATCTGCGGCGCTTGTTTGCGCTGAATATCGCCAACCATTGGCTATCCTCGCCGATATTGACGAAGATGGCGAGGCTGCGAAGCGCCTTTTAAGCGATGAACGCACTTCGGGGTCACCAATACTTGCGCTTTCAGGCAATTCGGATGCCGATGCTGAAGGCTTCACTGCATTGATACGTAAATCAGACAGACATAGTTTGATTACAGCAATTGATTTTGCCACTAGAAAAGGAATGGCCGCATGAGCGCTACAGCCCTTAAATCCGAATATACCGACACCCATAATTCCAGTGAGTTTGTAACAATCTATGTTGCCGACCAAGTATTTGGCGTCGATATCAAAGCAATTCACGATGTTTTTGAGCTTGAAAGCCTCACGCCAGTTCCTGGGGCGCGCGCTGACATTGCAGGGGTTTTGAATATTCGTGGCCGCATAGTTACTGCAATCGATGCGCGGGTTAAATTTGGCCTAGAACCGCGGACAAGCGGCCCTGCTGGAATGATGGCAGTTGGCATTGAGCATAATGGCGAAGTCTATGGAATTCTCGTTGACCGAGTTGGCGAAGTCCTAAGATTAAACAATAGCGATTGCGAACCCAATCCGATGAATATGGACGCAAATTGGAAACTCTTTTCCAAAGGCATTTTCCGCTTGGAAGGTAAATTATTAATGTCCTTGGACGTAGAACGCCTTTTGGCTTGATAAAAAGGAAGCAATTCAATGAAAACTTGTCTTGTAGTTGACGATAGCAGGGTAATCCGCAAAGTTGCAAGAAGAATCCTCGAAGATATGTCGTTTAGAGTTAGCGAAGCCGAGGACGGCGCCGAAGCAATGAAAAATTGCGAACAAAGCATGCCAGATGCGATTCTTTTAGACTGGAATATGCCAGTTATGAATGGGCTAGATTTTTTGGTAAAACTGCGTGAGTTTCCGGGTGGGAATGCACCAATTGTTGTTTTCTGCACAACCGAAAACGACATGAGCGCAATAGTCCAAGCGATCGAAGCTGGCGCAAACGAATATATTATGAAGCCATTCGATAGCGAGATTGTTCAATCCAAATTTATGGAAGTCGGACTTATCTAATGATTTCTCGCCAATCATTTTCACCACGAAATCAAAGCTCGTCTAAAATCAAAGTTATGATTATTGACGATTCAGCGGTTATTCGGGGTCTCATGACACGCTGGATAGAGCCTGAGCCTGATATCGAATTGGTTGGAATTGGTACAAATGGATTGGACGGCGTAACTAGAGCGAAAAAGCTAGAACCAGATTTAATAATTCTCGATATTGAAATGCCGCAGATGGACGGCATAGAGGCATTGCCACTATTATTAAAGGCGGTCCCTGGCGTTCGCATTATTATGGCATCGGCCATCACTACTGCTGGCGCGCAAATAACAATAAAGGCGCTTAGCCTTGGTGCGACGGATTACATCGCTAAACCAAGCGCGGGAGTTGTTGGCGGCGCAGATGAATACCACCGCGAGCTATTGGCGAAATTGCGCGCATTAGGTCCGCGCAAAGAGGCAATGCCTAAGAATAACTTTGCAAGACCTATTGGATTTGCGCCAAAGAAAACCGAAAATATAGCCCAAGAGACACCGCAGCAAACCCATGCGCATAGTGTTACAGAGCCACCAAAAACCCAGCCAATAAGACTAAAATCAAAGCCCGAGGCCTTGTTTATTGGCTCATCTACTGGCGGGCCAGAGGCTTTGAAAACCGTGATTTCAGGACTTGTCGGCAAAGTAAATGTCCCTGTTTTCATTACCCAGCATATGCCAGCATTATTCACCAAGACTTTGGCAGAGCATTTGTCCAAAACCACGGGTGCAAATGTCATTGAAGTTTGCGAAACTACCATTCCGCGCGCTGGAAATTTCTATTTGGCCCAAGGTGGCAAGCACATGGTTGTCAATAAATCCTCCTCTGGCGTTCGCATCGAATTGAATGATGATGCGCCCGAAAACTTTTGTAAGCCCGCGGTTGATGTTCTGTTTCGCTCCGCAAATCGGGTCTATGGCGACAAAGCAATAGGTGTAATCCTAACCGGAATGGGGCATGATGGCCGCGAAGGCGCGCGCCAAATGTCACAAAGCGGCTCGTTTATTCTTGCCCAAGACGAAGCGTCATCAGTTGTATGGGGAATGCCAGGGGCGGTCGCGGCTGCGGGCATAGCCAATGAAATAAAACCATTAAATTCAATAGCATCAGTAATTACAAATATATTGCGCGGAGTAGCACCATGAAGCCGGCCGATTTTGACTTTGTTTCCCGACTTGTGAAGGATCGCTCCGGCCTTATCCTTACTCCAGATAAAACCTATCTGGTTGAAAGCCGTCTTGGCCCAATTGCGCGTAAAGAAGGCATTGCCTCTTTGGAGGAATTGGTTGGCAATTTGCGCATGAGCGGCAATCAAAGACTAATTGATAGCGTTGTCGATGCTATGACAACTAATGAAACCTATTTTTTCCGCGATAAGACGCCGTTTGAACACCTCGAGAATGTAATCCTTCCTGACTTAATTTCCAAAAAGCGCGGCGGAACTATTAAAATATGGTGTGCAGCAGCCTCTACTGGCCAAGAACCATATTCAATTGCCATGGTAATAGATGCAATGGGCCACAAAATGGGTGGCAGTAAGGTTGAGATTATCGGCACAGATATTTCCGAACGTTGCCTTGAAAAGTCAAAAGCTGGCGTGTTTACGCAGTTTGAAGTCCAACGCGGCCTTCCGGTTCAATATTTGGTAAAACACTTTACCAAAGATGGCGAAGCATGGAAAATTTCCGAAAAAATGAAAGCCATGTGCCGCTTTAGACAAATGAATTTGCTTGATGATTTTAGACTATTGGGCCAGTTCGACGTTATTTTTTGCCGCAATGTTCTTATTTATTTCGATGCGCCGACCAAAAAGCGCGTCTTAGAGCGTATGGCACAGCAAATCGCTGAACCTGGCTATCTATTAATGGGCGCAGCAGAGACTGTCTTGGGCATAACTGACGCTTTCAAGCCAGTAACAGAGGCGCGCGGTCTATATACACTTGATAGTGCCAAAGCAGGAAGACTACGCGCGGCGTAAAGGCGCTGAATTGTCGCCATCGGCCCCGAATTCAAACTATTCCGCTTCTGCCAATTTCTTCGCAGTATCATCCGCCAAGAGTGCGGTGACAAAGTCTTCTAGCCCCTCGCCATTTAAAACCGCATCGAGTTTATAAAGCGTCAGATTAATGCGGTGATCGGTTACGCGGCCTTGTGGGAAATTGAATGTGCGAATTTTCTCGGAGCGGTCACCCGAGCCAACCTGAGAGGCACGAGTATCGGCGCGCGCTGTCGCTTTGGCAAGCCTATCCATTTCATAAAGCTTGGCCTGTAGGTTTATCATAGCTTTGGCGCGGTTTTGGTGTTGCGACTTTTCTGATGATGTAACAACAATCCCGGTTGGCAAGTGTGTGATGCGCACCGCAGAATCGGTTTTGTTTACGTGCTGCCCACCCGCGCCAGATGAACGATAAGTATCAATGCGAATATCCTTGTCATGGATTTCTATATTAGTTTCTTCGGGGATTGGCATAACCGCCACAGTTGCCGCAGAAGTATGAATACGCCCGGAAGCCTCGGTGTCTGGCACACGTTGAACGCGGTGAACACCCGATTCAAACTTTAGTTTTCCAAACACCCCATCGCCATTGATTGTGGCTATAATTTCTTTAAAGCCGCCGGCATCACCCTCTGATAGCGAGTCGATTTCGATTTTCCAGCCCTGAATTGCGGCATAGCGCGAATACATTTTATAAAGGTCACCAACAAAAAGCGCCGCTTCATCACCGCCGGTCCCTGCTCTAAGCTCAAGGATTGCCGAGGCATCGTCGTCTTCATCGCGCGGCAATAACAGAATTTGAAGTGCGCTTTCTTGTTCGGCTAATCTCTCTTTAACGAGAGGCAATTCCTCTTGCGCCATTTGGGCCATTTCATCGGACGCTGGCAAAGTTTCAATCATTTCTTCTAGATCGGCCTTTTCGGCGCGCGTAGCTTGAAGAGCGTGAACTGCATCGGCAACTGGCGATATTTTGGCGCGTTCTTTTGAAAGTTTTATAATTTCTGCGCCGTCATTAGTCGCACTTAGGCGCGCGTCAATTTCTTCAAACCGGTCAATAATTCGTAATAGGCGTTCTTGATCTAAATTCATACCGCGCCGATTATAGCATTTTGATGCAAATTTCACGCTATGAACTGCTAATTTCTTTGAATAGGAATATCCAAAGCCAATTTTCGCCACAAAAGCGAAATGGGGTTTATTTTATTCTGATTATGCTATTAATTATTGGAAATCTATATTGGGAAATTAGGGGAATAAAATGCTAAACCGCGCAAATGTGAATTTTATTGGTATTGGAATATTGGCTTTTGGCGCAATTGCGCTGGCTGGCTGTGAAACACCGCGTGGTATTTCAAAAACTGATAGAGATTTTTATCACCATAATAAAGGCTATAAGCAAACCGACACAGTGGTTGATAATCGTATTATTCGCGAAAACAATGCTCCAGCAATGGCAAACCCACCAATGGAATTTAACTCGGCCACTACAAATATCGCCGGCTGTAGCGGCACATATTCATTGGCTGATAATAATGGCCGCGTTATTAGCCAAGGCAAAGCCTATAATGCGCAAGAGGGCCTTTATGTTTTGGACAATCGCGGCAATCGCACCGGCCAAGTGTTAAATGCACAATTGGGGCAAAGCTTGATTTTCTTACCGTCATGCGGCTGTAATACTAATGCGAATTATCGCGTAGAGACCCAAAGCTCTGGGAACGTGCAACAAGGAGCTAGCTGCGCACGAAAATAGGTATCAAATAGCCTTAAGTGCGATCGGAACAATAATTTTATGAAATGGCTTCACCATAAACATATAGGTGCGGCCCAATAAATTATGGGTCTTTACCCAAGTAGTCGCGCGGGCAAAGGGCCGGCCCGAGGTATTTGAAACCCGCTCAATCAAAAGACGAAAATCAAGGTGTCTATCATCAAGGCCAAGTAGTATTTTATCTTGGTCGTCTTTGATGATTGGAAAAATGCCGATTGTCTGGCTGCCCTCTTTTAGGCCGATTTTACCGCGCACCAAGCCAAATGGCGCAACAATTATATTACGCAGCCCCATTAGGCCATCAATCCATTTGGGCATAAATAAAAATGCGCGTTCGGCAATCTCACGCGCATTTAAATTAGATTCTAATTCAATTGAAAAACTATCGGCGAAAGTTGCGCCGATTAATGGGCAATTATCCTGAATTACTTCAGTTTCAATCGCCCGACGCAAAGCCTATGCAGCTTCGGCAAGTTTCGCTTTGATTTTTGCGCGGATTTTTTGCGCACGCTCTGACATTTTGTCCTTATTTGCTTTAAGGATAAAATTATCAAGACCACCATTGTGATCTACAGAACGCAATGCAGCGCAAGTAATACGCAAACGGAAGCCTTGGCCTAATGCATCAGACGCCAAAGTAACGTCTTGAAGATTTGGTAAATAACGGCGTTTCACTTTAACATTTGAGTGGCTGACCAAATTACCGACCATAGGGCCAACACCAGTAAGTTCGCAACGGCGGGACATAATATTCTCTCTTTAAAAAAGGTCCAAAAGACCATAAACTAATAGCCAATAGTGGCAGACGCGCGGAAATATGACTCTTAGGGCGAAAAGTCAATGCTTGATGGGCAGTTTTGCTCAGGCGATTAGCTATTTATTGTCAAACCTTCAGTTGGCAGTGCTTGGTCTGCGGCCGGGATCCAATAAAACTGTTACCACTGAATGGTTATAATCCGACCAAACCACCATAATATCGCTAATGGCTTCGCCATACTTGCCAAAAACTGCACGCATATCATTGCGCTTTGCCAATTGGCGTGAAACCTTTAGGCCAACATGACCACCGACCAATGGCATTTCAATATCGGCATGCGCAAGCACCAATGCGACTTTGTGACCGTCAACACCACTTGCGCCGTCATTTGCTGGCTTTTGAAAGCCGCCCATTGCGCTTTTGGTTTCATTATTTGCAAAAGAATATTGTAAAAGTGCCATAGTGATTCTCCTCAGTTATTTTGAACAATAATTGTGTCCATTTTGTGATAACAGGGTCTTGCGTCAATCTTGGACGTATATTATAGCCGTTAAGAGAACAGAAAGTGAATAAATATATGCGCCACGAAAAATCTGCCCTTTTAATTGAATTAGCACGCGAACTGGCCGCCTCTCGCATGGGTCTTACTCTTGATGAAATGGCGCAGAAAATCGGCGTAAAGCGCCGCACCATCGAGCGTATGCGCGATAGATTATTGGAAATGTTTGACACAATGGTCGAAATTTCTGATCCGCCAACTAAGAGATGGCGCATAGAGGGTAAACTTGATGGCTTTATGCAAACCCCGTCCCTAAAAGAAATGGCTGCTCTTAAGACCGCTCAAAACCACCTTGAAATTCAAAATAGCGATGCTGCTATTGCCCTTAAAGGGCTAGAAAACAAAATGATGGCGGTTATTG
>CAYTWK010000012.1:15128-18649 GCA_964442095.1 uncultured Caulobacteraceae bacterium
CCCAAGCTTACGCGCATGGAGCCCGATCTAGAAGCATTGATGCAGGCCGAAGCCATAGCAATTACGCCGGGGCCAAGGCCAAAAAATGATAATGCGGTTTTGAATATTCTTCGCGATGCAATCCTAATGATGAACCAAGTCAGCTTCATTTATGATGGCGGCACAAATATTGGCAAAACCCGAAAAGTTATTCCCTATGGCATTTTATTTGGCGGCGAAGCCTATTTAGTTGCCGTAGAGGACAAAGCCAAACCCACGCTTCGCCCGCGAATGTGGCGCATTGATAAAATTCGCGATATTCAATTGTTAGATGATATTGGCGCAGCGCCCGAAGATTTTTCCTTAGCGGAATTTGCCCAAAGAAGCTTTGGGGTTTTCCAAGAAGATGAGATGTATGATGTCGAAATTCGCATTTTCGCTGCCGCAGCGCCCGAGGCCAAGAGATGGCGCTTTCATCCATCGCAAACCTTTGAAACACTTGAAAATGGCGATCTCATACTGCGGATGCGCGGCGGTGGCCTAAAGGAGCTTGCATGGTCGCTATTCCGCTGGGGCGGCAAAATGGAAGTTCTTGCGCCCAAAGCCCTAAAAGAAGAAATGGTCTTGGCATTGGAATTGGCAAAAGATATGGTTTAGAGGGCTGGTAATTATTCCTTCAAGCCCAATGCACCCCAAATTACTGGCGACATGCCCTCTATTCCGCCCGATACGCGCTTTGATACCAACCAAGCACCATCGGCAAACCAGATTGGCAAAATTGGCGCTTCATCAAGCAAGTATTTTTCGGCGGCCACAACAGCCTTGGTGCGCGCGGGCTCATCAGCAATTGTCAAAGCATATTCAAGTGCTTTATCAAAATCTTTATTTTTCCATTGGTGCGAATAGGCATTTCCGCCGCTCGCGAAGCTTCCCATTAAATCAAGCGGGTCTGACTTTTGGCCTTTGTCCACTTTTACAATTGCCGCATCAAAATCAAAGCCATTTAACCGGCTGGAGATTGCACTTGAATCGGCGGTTCCAATTGTGGCCTCAACGTAAATCAGCTTCCACATATTGACGATTTGAATTGCAGCACGTTCGCGCTCGTCTTTCGGAACCATTATTTCAAACCTAAGCGGATTAGTTTCGCTATAGCCATTGGCCTTCATAATTGCTTTTGCACCCTCAAGGTCATATTTGAGTTGTTCTTGGCTACGCACAAATCTGGTTGCTGGGTTTACCGCATCGCGAAAAATATTCTTGGAAATAAGCGTTCTATCAAGACCCATCGAAAGTGCGCGGCGCACATCCTTATTGGTGAATTGCGGGCGCTTTGTGTTCAAACTAATATAATTAAACTTGGGTGCGGGCTTTCTTTGAAATTCTGAGCCAAAATCCTTTGTTAATTCGCCATACCGAAGCATTGGAGGGTCTTCGGCCAAATCAACATCGCCTGATTGAAACATTCGCACGCGCGTCGATGAATCATCAACTGCCTCTACATCTATCCGCTCTGCCATCGGCGGCTTCCAACCACCTAAAGGATTTTTCGAAAATACCAGACGCGTTTGAGTTCTAGAAGTAAGGATAAAGGGGCCCGAAACCACGATATTCGCGGGGTCAGTCCATTTATCACCGTATTTTTCAACTATATGCAAAGGCACCGGATAAACCTCTTGTAAGCGCTGTGGAAAGCTTGCGTCGGCGGCATTTAGTTTAAACTCGACTTTGTCAGTTCCAATTGTTTTAACGCCAACAGCATCCAAACTCGCGCCATTGAAAGCCTCTTTGAAGCCAGCAATCATAAATAATTCGGGCGCATCAGGATAAGCGGTGTTCTTATCGGCAAGTTTTTTGACGCTATTTACAATATCATCAACCCCCAAAACCGTCCCATCCGACCATTTAAGGTTGGGGAATATTGTAAAGACCCAAGTTTTGAAGTCTGGCGAACTTGTCCAAGAGCTTGCTAATTGCGGCGCAGCAGAACCATTTTTGCCATAGCCTACAATTGGCGCGAGATATTGATTAAACAAAAGCGCAGATGTTGCAAATTCGGCCTTCATCGGATCAAGGCTATCAGGGCCACCGCGCAAAGCAACCCGAAGCACGCCTTTTTCGGCCTTTGATTTTGAGCAAGAAGTAAATAGGCCGACGCTACCCGCGGCAAGACCCATCGAAATTAAGACATCACGGCGCGCTAATTTTCTCATAATATATAAGCCTTCAATAAACTTTATTTATATCGCCTATATTTAGAACAATTCGTCAAGTATTTGCGTGCAGTTTAGCGCTTCTAAGCTCGCGCTTTGATATTTTTTTCTATTAAGCTGGCAAACTCTTCAAATAGATAAAATGAATCTTGCGGGCCAGGGCTCGCCTCGGGGTGATATTGCACAGAAAACACTGGTGCGCCTTTTAGCGCTATCCCGCAGTTTGAACCATCAAAAAGCGAAACATGGGTTTCGATAATATTCTCGCCCAATGTTTTTCTATCAATGGCAAAGCCGTGGTTCATAGAGACAATTTCAACCTTTGAAGTTCGTAAATCTTGCACCGGATGATTGGCACCGTGATGGCCTTGTTTCATTTTTACGGTCTTTGCACCAAGTGCGAGCCCAAGCATTTGATGGCCTAGGCAAATTCCAAAAACTGGCAATTTTGCGTCAACCAAAGCTTTGATAGTTTTGACCGAATACTCACCTGTTGCTGCCGGATCGCCCGGACCATTAGAAAGCAAAATGCCGTCGGGCGAAAGCGCCATTATTTCATCAAAACTTGCGGACGCCGGCACAACACTTACGCGCGCGCCAATTTGCACTAAATCACGAAGAATGTTTCCTTTTACACCAAAGTCCATAACTACAACGTGGAATTTTGGGTCTACGGATTGATTATTTTGATTATGCCAATCCCAAACTGGTTTATCGAATTCATAGCCTTTATCGCTACTTACGTCTTTTGCTAAGTCCGCACCTTCAAGGCCAGCCCACTCTTTCGCCCTTTGCGCCATTGCGCCAAAGTCAAATTCACCATTTGGATTATGCGCTATAACGCCGTGCTGCATGCCTTTTTCACGAATAATATGGGTAACGGCACGCGTATCAATACCACTAAGGCCAATAATGCCACGCTTAGAAAGCCATTCGGGTAGAGTTTCTTCGGCACGCCAATTAGATGGCAATGTTGGGCTAGCTTTAGTGATAAGACCAATCGCGGCTTTTTTGGCAATGTCGCATACCGCCTCTTCGTCTTCTGCATTAGCACCTACATTGCCAATGTGTGGCATAGTAAAAGCGATTATTTGATTGCGGTATGAAGGGTCGGTTAGGATTTCCTGATAGCCAGTGATTGCGGTATTAAAGCAAACTTCGCCAATATTTTCACCAATAGCCCCGAAACCTTGTCCGAGAAAAACACTTCCATCGGCAAGGACTAGCGCGCCAGTTTTCTTAGGCGCGAATTTAAGCGCATTAGGCAATATGGATTCTCCTGAGATTTGGTGGTGCATAGGGGTAAATGCGCGCGCGGTCAAACAATAG
>CAYTWK010000012.1:18749-20488 GCA_964442095.1 uncultured Caulobacteraceae bacterium
CTATTTAATCCACTTGCTCAAAAGTTTCGCTGCAGCTTCGCGACCACCCCAGCCAAAAGCAATTGCCGCCGCAAGCGCAGCTGCGCCTAGGATAAGGCCAAAGGCCATAGAAATAATGTCATCGGCAATACCCATAAACCGAAGGCCCATAGCGGTTGACAGACCAATAGTTGCCCAGCGCGCAATTGTCGCCGCTACAGCGCCCTGCCCGCCTGCGCCTTTTTGAAGGGCATTTGCTATAATATTTGCCAAAGCAAAACCCGCCGCAATTATAATTCCGCCAAAAAGGATTTTGCCGCCCAAAGTAAGGATTTGGGTCAAAATTAAAGAGCCAGCTTCAAAGTTCAGCATTTTCGCGGCCTCTATTGCCGCAAAGAGCATTATTGCAAAAGTTGAAAGCCAAGTAATTGCTTTTGTTGCAGGATATTCACCCTCCGGAGTATCAGCAAAAAGGCCTAATTGACGTGCCGAATTATCAATCCCTAATTGCGGCAAAGTCTGTTCTAGTAGGCCGGCGACCCATTTCGATATAAAAAAGGAAACACCCAAAATTAAGCTCGCGCCGAATAGTTTTGGCAAAGTATCCAAAATCTGACCAAGAACCGCAACCGCAGGATCAGAAATTGCATTTATTTTCAGCGCTTGAAGCGCAGAAATCGCAACCGGAATGATAATTAAAACAAAAACTAATTGGCCCAAGGCTTTGGCCAAAGTGATACTATCAAGATTTTTTAGGCCTATCTTTTGGGCAAATGGCGCAACGTCAAGCGCGGCAATTGTAGAGCCGACTATTTTGCGCGCGACCATTGCCACGACCCAGCCAATAAAGAAAATAATGCCAGCACCGACAATATTTGGCAAAAAGGCAAAGAAGCCAGCAACTAATCGATTAAGTGGCGCTACAACATAATTAAGGCCGAGAGTGTTCAATACAGCAATAAGACCGACCAAATAAACCAACCAATAGCCAATCTCACCGAGGCGCGCGCCCAAGGTTTCCTTTTTTTCAGCACCAACATTTGCAGTCCGCGCCAAAGGGAGCCTATTTATAACTGCCGCCAATCCCCACTTTACTGCTTTAGCTATTAAATGGGACAATATTAAAATTATTAGGGCCATCAAGATTCGCGGGCCCCAAGTCAAGAACAATTCTTGCACGGATTCCATTGCGCTAGAACCACTTAAATTCACTGCTGTCATATCCATTTTATAACACCCATAAGAAATTTGGTTTTCAAAAAACGATAATTTTGCCCCCAAACATCGTTAATAAATTGTTAACAGTATGCTTTAAGAAACTCAAGGATATTATTATAAACATCGGGCACGCTTAGTTGAAAATTAGGGCAAATCATAAGAAGCAATTGTATTAAAGCAAATTAGGAGCGAGCGTTTGTTCGGATTAGAATATTATTTTTTAGCGCAAACGCAAAGTTTGGGCACAATCCAAAGCGATACTAATTTTATCCGGTGTGTAAATTCCGCCGCAAATACGGCAATTGCGCAAGGCGCAGATAGAGGCGCCGCAATGGCAGCTATTGCAAATCTGCGTGCCCCGGATCCAGAAATAATCGCAACTTCACGGGTACAGCCAGAAAGCACACTGGCAATATGGGATTATCTAGCGCCGGTTTTAGATGATGAAAGAATTCAAGATGGCGCAGCTGCATACCTAAGCCAAAAAGAATTTTTGGCACAATTGGGAATTAACACAGGCGTGGACCCTGCAACTATAGCCG
>CAYTWK010000013.1:0-19996 GCA_964442095.1 uncultured Caulobacteraceae bacterium
AAAATATCAAAATGCAATTCGCTTTTCGAAATGAGGTCAAAGTTAACGCGCGTTACCTCTTCCCCTATGCAAAGGGGAAGTGTCACGAAGTGACGAAGGGGTGAGGGCGAGATTGGTGTTGTTCAAATTTTGTATTGCACTTCGCGGCCCCTTCGTCCCGGCGGGGATAATTTTTTCGGGTAAAATAGTCCCGCGGACTATTTTATTTCTCCCGAAAAATCCCGCGATTTCAATCGGGTAAGGAGGCCGCATGAAATACTAAGCGGTTCTATCAAGTGCAATCGCGCTAGTGTCGCGCCTTTGTGGTGCAATTGAATTCGGCCCATAGGCGCTAGCGACAGGACGTGCCGAAATGGCTTCTTGGGCAATTGCGCGCACCAAACCTTCTGCAATGGTAATGCCATTAGCAATAGCGCGCTCATGGCGTGCCATAGCGTCGCGGAATTTTGCGGTTTCGGCCTTTAGAACTTCTTTGAGATGTTGCGGCGCTGCATTTAAAATTGAATCGTTTTTGGCAATTCGGTTAGTCTCTAGGGCATAGGTTGCGGCAAGTCGGCTTGCCTCATCATTGATTGGGCCCGCCTCAACAAAGCGTCTATCTTCGAAAAGCCGCGCCTGCTCGAGTGCTAAATCGGTAAGCCGGCGGGTTAGTAAAATCATTTGATCGATATAGTCTGCTGGATCATTCGCCATCAAAGCCATGATTAGCCTCCTGTTAATTGTGCGCCTAGACTATTATTCTTTGCAGCTTCTTGGATTTTCAGAATTTCGTCGCGTACGGTTTTGGCAATACCAATTCCGCCAACTTCGGCAAAGCCCTTTGCATATTCATCCATTAGAAATGGTTTGAACGCGCGTTCGCCTGCGCCGCCGCCAAACATGCTGTCGGACATATCATTATCGGTATTTGCAAATGCCAAAAGCTGCGAGAGAGCCATTTCTTCAAACTGGCGCGCAACTTTATTTACACGCTCATCGCCTCGGTCACCCATTTTGGCTAAAGCATTGAGCACATTATTATTCAACATTGAATTGCCAATTTCCATTACATTACCTCTATATCTGCCTGAAGCGCGCCAGCGGCCTTTAGAGCCTGTAAAATTTGAATTAAGTCGCGTGGATTAACCCCAAGCGCATTTAGTCCCGCCACCAATTCACGAAGCGGAACCCCGCCGCGAACAACAGTCAAATCACCAGAATCTTCTTCGACATCAACGCTGGAGCGCGAGCCGGCCACTGTTTCACCGCGGCTAAATGGTGCTGGCTGGGAGACGAATGGATCTTCTTGGACGGAAATCGTCAAATTACCTTGCGCAACGGCAACCGTTGAGACCCTTACATTCTCGCCCATTACGACAATGCCAGAGCTTTCATCAACAACGATTTTGGCAACAGTGTCCGGTGTAATCGGCAATGATTCAATGCGCGAAATTAGGCCCACCATGTCGCCGGGATAGCCGATTGGGCGCGAAAGAACTACTGTAGAAGGGTTCTCAACATTTGCTGCACCAACCCCAAGATTTTGATTAATTGCTTTTGCAATGCGGCGCGCTGTTGTAAAATCAGGGTTGCGAAGCGCTAAGCGAATTTCGGTCATCTGTGCAAGGTTAAATCTAAGTTCGCGTTCTATGATTGCGCCATTGGCTACGCGGCCATTGGTTGGCACACCGCGCCCGACATTTGTCCCTGAAGATCCAGTCGCAGTAAAGCCGCCAACTGTAAGCTGGCCTTGGGCGACGGCATAAACTTGGCCATCTGCACCCATTAGAGGCGTGACGATTAAGGTTCCACCTTCAAGACTTTTAGAATCGCCAAGCGCAGACACTGAAACATCAATTTTTGATCCTTGAGTTGAAAATGGCGGCAAAGTTGCGGTTACCATAACCGATGCTACGTTTTTGCTTTGCATATCTAGGCCGCGAGTGTTTACACCTAAACGCTCGAGCATTGCTTCGATAGTTTGGCGCGTCTGCGGCGAGCTTTTGAGACCGTCACCAGTGCCCTTAAGGCCAACTACAATGCCATAGCCTATCAATTGATTATCGCGCACGCCTTCAACTTCGATAAGGTCTTTGACGCGCGATTGTGCGAAGGCCGAATTTGGCAAAGAAAATGCGCAAATCGACACCAGTGCAATAAACAAATTTGAAATCAGCCGCGTTGCATTCCAATAGGTATGCAAGCGCGAAGGTTTAGAGGCATTAATTGCCGAGTCTTTGTGTATGGTTTTCATCATAAATTACTATGCGAAAAGCGTGCCACTTTGCTAGGCATTAACATATTGATTTAACTAGATTTTTTAAAGTTAATTTTGGATTAATAGTGCGTAATTTTGTCGTGTCGGCAATTATTTCCTCCTCTGATATTGGGTGAAATTAATAGGATATTAACCATAATTGTGGATTTGCTAAATTATGAAAGTACAAGGTCCAAGTGCAACGTCACAAACCGCAGCAACAAAAAGAGCTGCTGGCACTGCTGCGCCCGGATTTTCATTGCCTGTAACCGCGCCGAGCATTGCCACTGCGCAGGCTATTTCGCCCGCCAATAGTATTAGTAATATTGGTGCACTTTTGGCGGCACAGGCAGTCCCAGATGATGCTGAAAAGCGCCGCAGAGCGACAGTGCGTGCAAACAATCTTTTAGATCAATTAGATGAAGTTCGGATTGCGACATTAAGTGGAACTGTAAGCAAATTGCATCTTGCCAATTTATCGCGAACTCTCAAAGAGCAAAATGAACAGATTATTGATGAAAAGCTCCAAGCGATTCTCGAAGAAGTTGAGTTAAGAGCAGAAGTTGAATTGGCAAAATTGGAAGCTAGTTTATAGCATTTTTCACTTTTTAGGCGAATTTGAGCTACTTTAGGGCGAAATTTCCAAGAAAGACTGCGCGAAGTCTATGAATTACAGCATAAGCAGTTTGAAGATACGCATGGCACAATGTATAGGCCGCATCATAAAAATGGCGAGGGACGTCGCTAGAATGTGAAGGCACAATTGGTGCAATTTGGAGGCTATCGTATGGAAAACCATCAGTCCGTAATTGTAAATGACGTTTCAAATATCATTAATGACCAAAATATTCAAAGTGGCAGCTCGGAACCAAATTGCTATATCCCCCATGATAATGAGCCATTTATGAATGAGCGCCAGTTGCAGTTTTTCAAAGAGAAATTGCTGAAATGGAAATCTGACATTCTGTCTGATAGCAAAGAGACTATTAATCACTTGCAGCATGATTCCATTTCGCTTCCCGATTCTATTGATAGAGCTTCGGCAGAAACTGACAAAGGGCTTGAATTACGAACCCGCGATAGACAGCGCAAATTAATTGCAAAAATAGACGATGCTTTGCGCCGCATTCAAGAGGGCAATTACGGTTATTGCGAAGAGACAGGTGAGCCAATTTCACTTGGTCGCCTTATTGCAAGACCAATAGCAACTCTAACTCTAGAGGCGCAAGAGCGCCACGAGCGTGCGGAAAAAATTCATAGAGACGATTAAAAAATTCAGATTGCCGCCTTCGGCCTTTGGCCTCACTTAGCAATCTGGGTTGATTTAGACAATAAAAAACAAAAAGCGTCGTTTTTGTTTTTTATTGACATATTGTTTGTTGCGCATAGCGCACAAAAATTAATGCCAATAAAAATCGAAGAGCCGCCTCGAGATTTTTATTGTCGAATTAGACTAAATTTCTGAGTGAAAACTGCGTAGCAGTTCGAGGGTGGAAATTTAAATTATTAAAATGGATTTATAATCCCCAAAATTTGTTGTCCGATTGGTGGTGCTTGGTATTGGGTATTTTGACCGCGACCACCGTATGAAATACGCGCTTCGGCCATTTGGGTATGTTGCACCATATTGGTTGAATTAATATCTTGCGGGCGAACGATTCCAGAAACCAATAATTCGCGAATTTCATTATTAACGCGCACTTCTTGACGACCAGAGACAATTAGGTTTCCATTGGGCAAGACTTGGGTCACCAATGCGGCTACAGTTAAGGTGATTTTTTCTTGGCGATTTACTTGGCCTGTGCCGGCAAAATTTCCTTCGCTATTGGTTTCAACCATTTTTGCAGGGTCAAAGCCAGCAGGCAATACTTTTCCAGGTAGGTTTTCCAGGCCGAAGAATTTTGCAACCCCACCAGATTGGCTAGAGGTTCTATTGCGTGTCGAAGAGTTATTAAGTTGAGCCTTGTCATCAATTAGAATATTAACAGTCAAGATATCGCCAATTTTTGAAGCCCGAGGATCAGAGAAGAACTGCCTAGCGCCGGCTTGCCATAAAGAGTTCGAAGAAGTTTGTGTTGATGGCATTTGCGGCATTGGCATAACGACTTGCCGACGTCCACTGGCGGCCATTTGCGGATCCATGATTGGTGTAAGACTAGGCGGCTGGCCAACATTTTTTATCTCACTCATTGTTGCGCAGGCGCTTAGTGACGATGCCAATAGAGTGGCTGCCAATAGTTTGAAAGATTTTGTCATTTAGTCCCCCTAAAACCCAGAAATTTGCGCGCCAGAATGGCGATTGTTTGAAATTTGTGCACTGCTCGAAGGCATTAATACCCGTGCTACGCCATCGGATTCGACTATTGCTTCCAAAGGCTTGTTGCTTGCAATATTTACAGCTTTTATCGATCCGCCAATTATTCCATCACTCAAGGCGCGGCCTCTAAGCGATATTCTAAGGCCGCCAGCCTCATGGATTAATGTAACTGGTTGGCCGCGGCGAACTGCGAGAGCTGTGCCAATATCATTTTGCTTTACCGGCACGCCCGCCAAAATCCTGCGTTTTGCGACAGTGCCGACTAAAGATTCCGCTTCTGTAATTGCTCCTTGCAATATATTTTGCGGGGCATCTATCCAAGTTAGCATATTAGCATTTATTACTTCGTCTTTTTGGACTTCGCGCGAAAGAACAGCAATTTGAACATTTTGAGAGTTTGTTTGGTTTTGCAATTGTGCTTGCGGAGAGCCATTTTTTTGCGAAACTGGCGCGCTAAAGCTAGGGGCGGCGCCAAATTGTGGCCTATCACTTGGCGCGCCGCGAACAATAATCTGGCGAACCGCTTCATTATTTCGCCAAACTAGGCCCATACTATTCAGACGCGATTGTAAAGCAGGCGCCGCGAAAATTGTATTTTGGCCGCGTGATGGTGCGCGCGCGATAATCTGTCCAGATTTATCGCCGACATTTTCAAATATATCGCCCAAAGTGATATTATCACCACTAATGGTCGGATTGGCTTTTAGTCTGAGGCCTACATCTTGAGCGAATACAGGGTTTGACGCCAATAATAGCAATGAAGCCGCACAAAATGTTCTAAGAAGTCTATTCTTCATTTAACTGCCAATCATACTTAATTTTGAAAAATTACCTTAGAATTTGTGATGTATTCTGCATCATTTCATCGGTCGCATTTATGACTTTTGAATTCATTTCATATGCGCGTTGCGCGATTATCAATGCCGATATTTCAAAGACGGGGTTTACATTTGATGCCTCGACATAGCTTTGGTTGATGCTACCGATACCGACACTTCCAGGGTTTCCAACAGTCGCGGGGCCCGATGCTGCGGTTTCGATTAATAGATTGTCACCCAAAGCCTCAAGGCCAGCTGGATTGACGAAAGTTGCTAATGTCATTTGCCCAATGTCTTGCGGCGCAGTTTCACCCGCTATTACAGCTTGCACGGTTCCAGAATTTGAAATCGAAAAATCAACCGCATTGTCTGGGATTTGGATTTCAGGCTGCACCACATAGCCATCTTCGGTAACAATTTGCCCAGTTGCCGAAGACGAAAAATTGCCCGCACGTGTATAGGCGGTGCGGCCATCAGGCAAAAGAACCTGGAAATATCCACGACCATTAATTGCCAAATCATAACGGTTATCAGTGCGCGTCAAAGAACCCTGTTCGGTGACGCGGTAAACAGATCCGGTTTTCACACCATAACCAACTTGAACGCCAGTTGGATCAATCGTTCCAGAATCTGAAGTTGAAGATCCGGGGCGCTCTAGGTTTTGGTAAATCAAATCTTGGAACTCAGCCCGCTGGCGCTTAAAACCGGTCGTGCTCATGTTTGCAATATTGTTCGAAATTACTTCAACATTTAGCTGCTGTGCTAGCATTCCAGTTGCTGCTATATTCATTGAACGCATAATTTTGTTTTCCCTTTTAAATCTATACTCGAGCGAGGCGCTCAATGGCCTTGCTTCTTAATTCTTCGGCTTGACGAGTTAATCGCGCAGCAGACTCAAACGCGCGACTAATTTGCATAATGTTTGTAAGCTCATTGATGGCCACGACATTAGAGCCTTCGACCATGCCTTGGACGACCTCAAAGGCGGTTGACGGAATTGGGTTTTGCCCCTTTGAGCGCCATAAATTATCGCCGGTTTTTTCTAGCGCCCCGGGCCTTTCAAAATTTACAATGCCAAGTCTTGCAACTTGGGTTCCGCCTTGGGTGATTGTGCCGTCTTTACCAATTAAGGGTGAGCCCCTAGTCAAATCCAAATTTATCTCGGCGCCATTAGTGTCAAGGACGGGCTTGCCATCATGGTTTATTAAGCGTCCATTAGTATCAAGAGTGAACTGACCGTCACGCGTATATGCCGGACCATTCGGAGTTGAAATTGTAAAAAAGCCTTCACCCGTCAGGGCAACATCGAGTGGATTATCACTTCTTTGCAGGGAACCCGGTCGAAAATCGCGCGCAATAGTATAGTCGCGGACAAATTCTACGGTAGTCGGTCGCTCTACAATCGAGGCGGGGCGACGCATGACGGGTTCAAAAAGAACTTGTTCTGCTTTAAATCCCGCAGTCGAGACGTTGGCCATATTATTGGCAGCGACTTCGAGGCGCCTCGTTAAGGCATTTTGGGCACTAAAGCCGATTAATAGCGTATTATCCATGGTAACGTCACATTCTTGGCGTAAAACTTCTGTTTGTGTGTTTTCTATTGCAATGCTCAGGCCAAGATAAAAGGCAATAAAATCAATAAATTAGATAGTTAATTTTCTATTACTGGCAGTTTGTGCCGTGTAATTTTTGACGTTTGATGGAAAATTAATGCAATGGCGGCAATTTTTGCCGATTTACTCACGATTCATTAACGGACGCACTTTAGGATTATAATTGTATTTTTTCCAATGCGCATTGTGATCAAAAGAGTATGTAATGGCCAAAGAAAAAGAAGCTAAAAAAGATGATGCCGCTGAAGGCACAGATTTAGTTGAAGGCGGTGCTAAGCCAAAAAAGAAACTTGCTGGTAAGCAGTTGATTTTATTTATCGTTTTACCCGCAATTTTGCTTTTGGGCGGCGGCGGTGCGGCGGCTTATTTTTTCGTTTTCAAAAAGAAGCCCGAGGTCCATGCAGACGCAAAGGGCGGCAAGGACGAACACGGCAAGGATAAAAAAGACGACGGCCACGGAAAAAAAGACGAAAAAGGTAAGAAAGACGACGGTCACGGAAAAAAAGACGAAAAGAAGGGTGAAACCAAAGAAGGCAAAGGAGACATGAAAATTTCCGAAGGCCCGAATGGTGAAGCATTTATGACCTTGCCCGATATGTTGGTAAATATCACTTCGGCCGGTGATAGGCCCCAATATCTAAAGCTCCGTGTGACGCTACAAGCCAAAGATGCCGAAGTTGCCGAGGCGATAAAGCCGGCCCTACCGCGCATCCTTGACCAATTTACAGGATTTTTGCGTGAATTGCGCACCGATGAAGTTTCCGGGAGTGCAGGATATGCGCGCCTGCAATTAGAACTATTGAAGAGGGTAAATTTGGCAGTTGCACCTGCCCAAATTGATGCAGTTATGATCGAAGAAATGTTGGTTCAATAATGGAAGACGAAGATCAAGACGCAATGGCTGCCGCTTGGGCAGCCGAGGCTATAGGCAATGAAGGTGGCGGCGGTGGTGCGGACGACGCTTTTGCGGCCGAATGGGAAGCTATGGTTGGCGGCGAAAGCGGCCAGACAGTCTCTGCCCACACTATAGGTGTTGAACGCGTTCTAAACCAAGATGAAATCGATAGTCTTTTGGGTTTTGACCTAGATGAAGACGATGGTGAAGGCACCAATGGCATTAACGGCATTATTAATTCGGCCTTGGTTTCATATGAACGTATGCCAATGCTTGAAATTGTCTTTGACCGTTTGGTTCGCTTAATGACCACTTCATTGCGCAATTTCACTTCTGATAACGTCGAAGTATCATTGGATCATATTTCTTCAATTCGTTTTGGTGATTATTTAAACTCAATTCCATTGCCAGCGATTCTAGCGGTATTTCGTGCACAAGAACTTGATAATTATGGTTTAATGACAGTCGATTCAAACCTGATTTATTCGATTGTTGACGTTCTATTAGGTGGTCGACGCGGCACGACTGCTATGCGTATTGAAGGGCGACCATATACCACAATTGAGCGGATGTTGGTTACCAAAATGATTGAGGTCATTTTGGAAGATATGCATCAAGCATTCGTCCCCTTAAAGCCTATTACATTCGATTTAGATAGAATTGAAACCAACCCAAGATTTGCGGCAATTGCGCGTCCTGCAAATGCAGCAATTATGGTGAAAATGCGCATTGATATGGAAGATAGGGGTGGCCGCGTCGAGCTTTTACTACCTTACTCAACCCTAGAGCCAATTCGCAAAATGCTAATTCAGCAGTTTATGGGTGAGAAATTTGGGCGCGATAATATTTGGGAAAATCACCTCGCTAAAGAATTATGGTCAACTGATATGCAAATCGAAGCGGTATTGGATGAATTGCCATTGCCATTGGGACGTATGTTAAATCTGCAAGTTGGCGAAACTATTTTTCTAAACCAATCACAAGATGGCGCAATTGAGGTTCGATGCGGTGATGTTTCACTTACCGAAGGCCGAATGGGCCGCGTTGGCAATTCAATTGCCCTTCGGGTTGATAGAGCAATAAATAAAAAAGCAAAAGGCGACTTGCTTCGGCAAGGATAGATTCAGAAGGAATTAAAAATGATAGAGACGATTTTACAATATGCGGTTCCGATGACCCAAGGCTTGCTAATATTTGCGCTTTTTGGTGTGGCATTTCTATTTGTGCGTCTTGACGGCAAATTGAACGCCATGAAAAAAGGCACTGACGGAATTCGGCAAACAATCGTCGAATTGAATAATGCCTTGGCGCAGGCGCAAAAGGCGATGCAAGACTTAAAAAATGCCTCGGATAATTCAAGCGCTCAATTAGCCAAGAAAATTGAAGAAGCAAATGCAGCCAAAGAAGCGCTCGCGTTTGCGACTACCACGGCTAAAGCCATAAAAATAGATACGCCGCAAAAAGTAGAATATTCGCGCGGCGATTTTTCGGCAAAATCAAACGAAGAAAGATTCCGCGATGATAATTATCAAAGGCGCAGTCGCTTTGATGATTTGCCGCCAATTAATGAGAACCGTCGCCGAGAATGGGGCGGCCTAAGGTAAACTTGGGATATTCGCAAACGGAAAAACTATGAAAATTAATATTCGCCCATTAACAGCACTTGCTTTTGTTCTATCAAGCCTCGGCGTGGTGGAAATTGGCCGTATTGCACTAAATGCCACGGGCGCATTTGCTGCTACCGAAGCTCCTGCGACCTCGGAGCCGAATATTGCGCCATCGGGCGAAGCCGAAAAGACCGATATTCCTGTATCGGCACCTCCGCCAACTTGTTTGCCGGTTGATTTAGCAAAAGAAGCGGGCATTAGCGCAGCAGAGTTTCGTCTATTGCAGGCCCTTCAAGAGCGCCGCCAACAATTAGATGCCCGCGAGCGTGACATTATTACTCGTGAAGGCATAATAAAAACTGCCGATGATGTAGTTCGTGCGCGGATTGCGTCTTTGCAAGCGGTCGAAGCGAATATTCAAAAACTCTTGGGCCAAGTGGACGAAGTGGAGGCCGCAAGAATTGGCGCGCTGGTTAGAGTCTATGAAAAAATGAAACCCAAAGACGCTGCTGCAGTTATGGAAGGTCTAAGTGATGAAGTGGTAATCGCAATTGCCAGTCGTATGAAAGATGGGCCATTGGCGCTTATTTTGGGCAAAATGAATCCCGTTCGCGCGCGCCAAATCACTACACAATTAGCGCAGATTGACGAAGGTAAAGCACTAATGCAAAGTGCGGAACAAGCGCCTGCTTCTACGCCGGCTGCGGCACCTAAAACCCCGCCAAAGAACCAAATGGCAAATAATCAGCCAAAATCAAATCAACCGGCATCGCCCACTGGCGCGGGACCTAATTCACCTAACCAGCCTAGTGCACCTGCGCCGAAAGCGCCAAACGCGCCATCGCCAACTAGCGCAGCCCCCAAAGCGGCAACAGGGCAAGCACCTGCTGACCCAAGTCCAAAAGCGGCAAATGGGGCAGCAGCAAAGCAATAAACAGTCGATATTTGAGGAATTAAATTGTATTTTCGCCGTTCTCTTTCGTATTTAATTTGTGTAGCTTTGGTGGCGCAACCACTAGCGGCGCAAACTGCTGCGCCGGCAAGTGCACCAAAAGCGATAGAGCAGCCAAATATCAAACTTAACGGCAGCGAAACTGAGGAATACGCAAGAATCCTGCTTGAATGGCCCAGCCAATTGCGCGATTCAAGAGTTAGTTTGAATGGCCCAATGGCAATAATTCAGTTACCAAGCGCGATTAATGTTGATCCCATTGCCTTAAAAGCAAAAGCACCAAATTTCATAATTGCTGCTGCTCTTGGAGCCGATAAAAAGACTATTAGACTAGCCTTATCTAAAGGTGTCCAAATTGCTAGATCGCGCGATGGCGCTACAGAAGCAATTGATTTTGTAGCCATAGGCGCGGCAAATCCACCCCCTTATTCAAAGGCTAATGAGCAAATTGCTGAAACACCCAAAGTGGCAGAAGCGCCAAAAGATGGCAAAATATATCCATTGCGTAACTGGCCAGCGCCAAATGGTGTGCGCAGGGTTGGTGTCGAAGCGGCGCAATCATTGGGCTTCACGCGCGTATCCCTAAATGCACCAGGACTTCCAGCAAATGGCTTTGCACGTGTTGGTGATAGAGTTGCTTTAACTCTGCCCGGACTTTTTGCTCTAGATGTTGCCTCGGTGCGCTCTAATTTGCCGCAGCGTGTAAAAGATTTGGTGCGTTATAATGATGCCCAGAATACTTCACTGGTAATGGATCTAGAGCCAGGCTCGGTTACTCGTGTCGGCCGCCAAGGTGACATGGTTTACCTTGATATTCTGCCCCCCGGAAGCAATGTTGGCCCAAGTCCAGAGGTTAAGTCTGATACCAAGACTGATACAAAATCAAAGGGAAAAGCTGATGACAAGGCTAAGCCAAATCAGGCTGCCACAAATGGAAATGGCGAGCCTTCGAATAACAATCAAAATGCGGGCGCCAATTTAAATGCCATAATCGCGCAAAATAATTCACCTGAAAACACAAGTGCAACTGGTGAATCATCAATTGGAAAGACGCAAATTGATCCTGCACCAAGTGGCAATCTAAGCGTATCCATAAAGCAAACCAAGCCAGAATTAGTGCTAGAATTTCCGTTTGCTTCATCTGCGCCATCGGCAATTTTTCGGCGCGGGGCGAATATTTATGTCTTGTTTGGGACTAAGGCAGATTTTGATATTTCAAAGGCGAAGTCTTTTGGTCTAATTCACAAAATAACGCCAGTAAAAGGCGAAAATCTTGCCGGTATAAAAATCGAAGCGCCCGATAGCGTCTTTGCGCGCCCTTATGCAATCGGCCCAACCTGGCACGTTGCATTATCGAATGCGCAGCCAAATGCTATGCGCAATATTGAAATCAAAAGCGAAATTGCCGCCGATGAAAGCCGAAGGCTAAAAGCTTTGGTTCCAGATGCTGTCTTAGCGGGCACGATAATGGATGAGGATGTCGGTGATAAATTATTGATAGGAATGGCATTGGGGCCACCAAGTTCAGTTATGGCGCAAAGGTCTTTCCTAGAGGCTACTGTTCCGCAAACATGGCACGGAGTTGTTGTTGTTCCCCGCTCCGATGATTTAGAAATACGCGTCGCCCCAGACGGTTTCGTAGTAGTTAGGCCAAATGGCCTTGCACTTTCAACTGATACCAAAGTGGCTAGCGCATCTGGCATGACGAAAGGCGCGCCGGGATTTATAGATTTCGACAATTGGCGCATGGGTCCACAGGCGGACTTTACCAAAAACCTTGGAAAGATAAGCAGGATTGCTGCCATTGAAACCAATGATAAATCAAAGGGTATAGCCGCACAGCTTGATTTGGCGCGTTTTTATTTAGCCTGGGAATTGCCACACGAAGCCTTGGGCGTGGTAAAGATGATTAAAGCGATGTATCCACAATCGCTAAAAGATACTGATGTCATAGGGCTTCAAGGGATAGCTCAAGCAATGGCAGGGCGTGGTCGGGAAGCCTTGGAAACCTTATCATCACCAGAAGTCGCAAATGATGGCGCTAGCCAATTATGGGCGGCAATGGCGGCTCTGTCAGCTGGCGACCCAGAAGAAGCGCGCAAAAGGTTTTTAAGCGGAGAAAGCGCGCTTGCGGCATTCAGCCCGGAATACCAAGCCAAGTTTACGCTTAATGAAGCCATCGCCGCCCACCAAATGGGCGATAAATCTGCGGCGAAATTATATTCAGATAGGGCAAGTGATCTTGCGGTAGATCCATATACCAAGGAAATGTCGCAGCTTATAGCAGCGCGTGCCGCAGGGGAGCTCGGTCAAACGCAATTCGCTTTAGAGCAATTGGAAAAACTTGTAACTTCTAATAATCGTGAAATTGCTGCAAGGGCGGCCTTTGCCAAGGCTGTGATTGGAATTACATCAAACCCAGATTCGCGGCACGATGCGATAAAGGCGCTTGATGGTCTAAGGTATGCATGGCGCGGCGATGACCTAGAACTCGACATATTGCGCACGCTCGGCGAACTATATATCGAAGCCGGAGATATTCGCTCTGGTCTTGCAACTTTGGCCGATGCTTCGACAATTCGCCCAGACTTACCAGCCGCACGCGCATTGCGCGATGTATTGGCAAAAGAATTCCGCCATCTATTTTTAGAGGGCGGTGCCGATGGCATGGATCCGATTCAAGCTCTTGCATTATTTTATGATTTTCGCAAGCTTACACCAATTGGCCCCGAAGGTGATCAAATGGCGCGCGGCCTCGCAGATAGATTGGTTGCCCTAGATCTATTACCACAGGCGACGGAATTATTGAAATATCAGGTCGATAATCGCCTCCAAGGGTTAGCGAAATCGCAGGTGGCAACAGATTTGGCGGCGGTTTATCTATTGGATAATCGGCCAGATGAAGCGCTGAAATCTATTTGGGACTCGCGGATAACTCAATTGCCGCCTAAGCTCAATGAACAAAGGCGCATAATCGAAGCAATCGCAATGGCGGAACTTGGTCGGCGCGATCATGGCTTGGAAATTCTTGAATTTGACAATTCTAAAGATGCCGCAAGAGTAAGAGCGGAAATCTATTGGCGCAATGGTGATTATGCCAATGCAGCCGCTTCTGCGAAAGTATCTTTACCGCCCGTAAGCACCAATATTGACCCAATCGCTGCTGGGGAAGTTTTGCGCGCAGTCCTAGCGACCTCTTTGAGCGGCGATAAAAATGGAGCTTTAGCCCTCGCTGCGCCATACAAGCAGGCCATGAGCAAGAGCGCATATGCCGAGGCATTCAAATTGGTGACGGCCAATGAAGTACCAAGCGCTACACAGCTTAGTGCAGCAGCCGCCAGCGTGAATGGCTCATCGCCATTTGGAAATTTAATTAAGAATATGCGCAGATCGATTGCATTTGCTTCCATGCCAAACGGTAATGAACCTATAGTTGCCCAATATAATGGTCCAACCGATGCCAATCCAAATGCGGGTGCACGGACCACAACAATAGTTCAAACTCCGCAGGACAACCCGATTGTTAAAGCGAAAACAAATGTAAAAGCAGCGCCAAAAGCAAATAATCAACAAGCTACTCGTCAGCCGCAACGACCCACAAGGCAGAGCGCGCAGGCCAATAATAGCGCTAATCGTGGGCAAAACGGACAAACTCCAAAGCGTTTTCAAGCACCAAGAGATCCGCCAATCGTGAGTGGTCGCTAATTTATTGCCCTTTTTGTATTTTTCCTAATGGGTGCTTTTCTTCAATTATATTTCGCAATTTAGCCTGTGCCACATGGGTATAGATTTGCGTAGTTGCAATATCGGCATGGCCAAGCATGGATTGAACCGCGCGCAAATCTGCACCTCCTTCCAATAAATGGGTTGCAAAAGCGTGACGAATAACGTGCGGCGATAGATTGTTTAGATTAATTCCCGCCTTCGCGCCTAATTTATCTAATAGGCGTGCAAATTGCCTGCGCCCAAAATGACCTTCTGCGGTATTTGCAGGAAAAAGAAATTTTGCCGCTTTTTCTTTGGCGCCATGGCTAATAGGTATGGTCAATTCGCGAACTTCTAGCCATTTTTGAATAGAAGATTGGGCCAAAGACCCCAAGGGAACCAATCTTTCTTTTTGTCCTTTACCTTTAATGATGAAGGCTTTGGCTTCGCTATTTTTTATCTTTGCTAAAGGCAGGCTTGCTAAACTAAGACTAACCAATTCACTTACCCGAAGCCCTGCGCCATACAATAGCTCAAGCATGGCGCGCGCCCTAATCGCGTCAATTTCGTCCAATTCGTCAATTGCATTGAAAAGGCTATCAATTTGTTCGGCACTTATTAGTTTAGGCAGCGGTCGTGGCGCCTTTGGCCCTTCCCACCGGCTTGTTGGGTCGATTTCAATATAGTTTTCCATTTGGCAGAATTTAAAAAATTGCCGTAGTGCGGCGCGCCGACGTGCCATTGTGCCTTCACTAAATCCGCGTTGCCCCAATGAATTTGCATATTCTTCAATTGTATTGTGGCAGATTGTTTCTAGCTTTAAATCGATTTTATTTTGCGTGCAAAATGCAATGAAATCGCCGATATCCGACCGATATGCATCGATTGTATTTTTACTAGCGCCTCTTTCGGCAGCCAGCATCTCGAGAAAAATTGTTGTATGCTCAATCAACTTTAGGACGCCATTCAGGTATATTGGTTGATTGCCTTGCCGGTGTGGGTTTGGATGGTTGTGTTGCAGCCGGGGCATTGCGCGCGCGGGTTGGGGCAGGCGTTATTTGTTCTTGAGTTGCAGGTCGATTTTGCCGATTGGCCGGCGCGCCTGCCGGGGCATTTTCAAGTCTATTATTCGCGGAGCTGGCGCGAATATTCGGCGTATTATTGCCAAAACTAGTTCGCCGAGCAAGAATAGCAAAAATTGCCAAATCCTTTGCCTCATTTTCAAAGCCCGATAGTTTTAGTGCGCGCACAATTCGCGCAATTTGCGCCAGATCAACGGATTTTGGATCAATTGCTTGAAGGGCGAGTGCTGAATTAAGGACTATTTCAGCCTTTGCACCGCGTGCAAGCGCGTCCTCCAAAGAAAGAATGATATTTTGTGGCAATTGGGTGCCGCCATTGCTTGGGGTTTCCAATAAGGCCTCGCGGCCAATGTCGGAAATACCTAAGGCCCAAAATATAGATAAATCGGCGACTGCTTTCGGTTTTGGGTAATTAGCGGCAAATGGTCCCATAAGTGCGCTTCGAATAATAGGTTCAGATTTTGAACTATCAATTATTGCCAAGATGATATTTCGATATAGAGCCTGAGAGCCCCCTATGCCAATAAAGCGCCGCGCGGTTTCAAGATCGGCATTGGCAAGAGATGCATCAATTAAGGTATCGATAGTTTTTGGATTTGGGTTTGAGATAGTTTTTAATTTTGGCCCGAGCCTTTGGGCAATGACCCACCAATCGTCAAAATCACTCGCACTTAAGAGCTCTTTGACAAAGTCATCGCCATCAAATGTTGCAATTTCAATATCCCCTAGTTCGGACACTTTTACATCAAGCGCCGTGGTCATGGCATTTATTTCATCAATTTGCATGTTGCGATATTCATCAATCGCTAGAATTCCGAGTTTTGCGGCATTTTTTTGTAATTGATTTTGGGCAATTGATGCAGTCTTCGCAAGTGTAAGCAAATTTATCGGCGCAGTTGATTGGGGCATAATCGAATTTATGTCTAGCTTCAATTGATTGGATAATGCCAAATAATAACCATTATCAGAGCGATATTTTAGGTTTGTTATTGCCGAAGTTTGGCCAAGGCCAATAATTGCACGCGCTAACCATTGATCCCCCGCAGATTTGGTTTGCCCCGAAGTTGCAAGGTCCAGCATTACCATGGATGCTGCATTTTCGCCATTTAATGCATAACAAACCGCCCGCAGCTCTAGTATTATGCGAACTGGCGTTTCAGGTTGGCTATCGTTCAATAAAGCGCAGGCTTCATCATTCTTGCCTAGCGCGAAAAGGCTCTCGGCATAGGCTGCGCTTAGGTATTGGCTTTGATTTATCTGAGGGACAATTGATAATAATTGTGCTGCTTTTTCGGCATCGCCAATTCGTGCTGCCGCCAAAAGGCGCTTTTTTGCAATTTCATTGCTTGCGATTGGTGCTCTGCCGCCCGAAAAGAGGATTCTTTGGACCAATTGATTCACTGGAACAAATTTATTATTCGCATTAATCTTATCAAATAAAATGCCCAAGTTTTCGCCGCGGCTATTTAACCATAAATCGCTTTCAACGGGCTTAAAGTCAGACTGATCAATGCCAATTCCCCAAAGTCCGATTTCTTTTAATTCACCCGATATAACCGCAGCTTTGCTCTTTATTGTAGTTTCAACAATAATTGGCGCTTCTTCTGGAATTGTCGGCGCAGTTTGCGCAAACGCGAATGCAGGGTTTGCAAAAAGAAATGATAAGGCCACAAGTGATTTAATAGACTTCATAATTATTCAGTTTTTGCCTCTAAAAAATGGCAGGTTTAAGGCGAAGCCAAAAACGCACTAATTCACTTCATTTTTGAGTATAATGAATATATATGATAAAAATATCCTAAAAATAAAAGTTTAATATATAAAAGCGTAATGCCACAGCAACCTGAAATTGACGAAAGCGAACAGAGCCTTGTCAAACCGCCCGTCCTAAAGCGCACAATTGCGCTCGTTGGATTGATGGGCGCCGGCAAATCGACTGTAGGTCGGCGCTTGGCGCAGGCATTGGATGTTTGCTTTAGCGATGCCGATGATGAAATTATCATTGCGGCGGGTAGGCCAATTGCTGACATTTTTAGTGAGCGTGGCGAAGAAGAGTTTCGAGCCGGAGAAAGGCGCGTAATTGCGCGGCTTTTGGACGAACCGCCAAGAATTTTGGCTACAGGAGGTGGCGCATTTATGAACCCGCTTACACGGATAGTTTTGCGCCAGAAGGCGGTGACTATATGGTTGCGTGCCGACATCGACACTTTAATGGCGCGTGTTCTAAAGCGCGGCGAAAGACCTTTGCTAAAAAATGACAATCCGCGCCAGACTATGGAAAGCCTTATGCAAGAGCGATATCCGATTTATGCAGAGGCTGATTTTGTAGTTGATTCCATCGATGGACCACATTCTCAAATTGTTGATAGAATTATTGAGGTTCTTATTGAGGGCGGCATTATCGAAAAAGAACATGTTAAAGCGGCAAGATGGGCGCGTAAGAGCTAATGCCAATTTTTAAGCAAAAGCAAACCACAGAAGTTATAAATATTGCATTGGCAAGCGAAAAAGAAAGCATGCGCAGCTATGAAATTCGTATAGGTTCTAAACTATTGGAGTGCGCAGGCGAATTGATTGAGCCATTTTTAAAGCGCAAACGAGTAATTATAATTGCCGATCAAAGTGCCAATGCTAACTGGGGTGTCACCCTTAGGAAAAGCTTGCGCGCCAAAAAAATCGAAGCGTTTTTTATTATCGTGCGCTCGGGTGAGGAAACTAAAAGTTTTGCAAGTTTTGAGCGCGTTTGTGAAGAAGTCCTTGAAATTGGTATCGAGCGCAGCGATTTACTTGTAGCATTTGGCGGCGGTGTTGTTGGCGATTTGACGGGTTTCGTTGCTGGAGTGATTAATCGCGGCATCGATTTTATTCAAATTCCCACAACTCTATTGTCGCAAGTCGATAGTTCGGTTGGCGGCAAAACTGCCATCAATGCTAAAGCTGGTAAAAATCTTATCGGTCTTTTTTGGCAGCCGCGTTTGGTAATTGCCGATACCGAGGTTTTGGTCACGCTTGATAGTCGCGATGTTTTGGCCGGATTTGCCGAAATATTTAAGATTGGCCTTTTGCACGACAAAGAATTTTTTGAATTCTGTAAAAGCAATTATCAAAATATAATCAAAAAAAATGGCCCAGAGCGGCTTTACGCGATTAAGACAGCGATTAATGCTAAAGCAAAAATCGTCGAACAAGATGAGCGCGAGGCCGGCATACGGGCTCTTTTAAATCTTGGTCATACTTTCGGTCATGCCATAGAAGCGGCGGTAAATTACGATGAAACCAAATGGCGACATGGTGAGGCCGTGGCAACTGGTATAGCAATGGCGGCGCGGTTTTCAGCTAGGTCGGGCTTTATAACCAAAGACGATACCAAAATTATCACTGACTTTATAAGGAATTGTGGTTATAATGAATATTTGCCGCATTCGGATGCATTTGAACCAGAAAAAATGCTCGAAAATATGCGCCATGACAAAAAGAACCAAGCGGGGAAGATAAATCTGATTTTATTACGCGCAATTGGCGAAGCCTTTGTTGCCAAATCTATTGATGAAAATCAAATTCTTGATTTCCTAAAAGAGGAGTGCGCGCCACAAAGGGCGCTTTAAAACATTATAATGGACGCTATTTTCACGACCGCAGCAATCGTCTTGGCTCTTATTGGCCTAAATGCTTTTTTCTCCTTGGCCGAAACCGCATTGACCGCAGCATCACGCGCTAAAATGGCGAACCTTGAGAAAGAGGGTGACAAGAAAGCAGCGCGCGTCAACGAGCTTTTGGAAACTCGCGCTGAGATGATCGGCGCTATTTTACTCGGCTCTAATCTTGTGACAATTGCAGCTTCGGCAATCGCGACGGCAGTATTATCCGCGCAATATGGCCCAGCAGGGGCTTTTATTTCAACGGCCGTTTTAACACCGCTCTTGCTGATTTTTGGCGAAGTATTGCCCAAATCCATGGCTATTAATGGCGCCGATGATATTGCGCGTTCGGTTTCTTTGCCGGTCAAGATTATGATTAAAGTGCTTTCACCAGTAATGTTCTTGCTTACTGGTTTGGTGGCAATCCTCATGAAGCTGATGGGCATAAAGGGCGAAGTTTATACAACCGAGCAAGCATTGGCGGAAATTCGCGGCGCGGTGGAATTGGGGCGGCAAGGTGGACTTCTTGAAAAGGCTGATCAAGATAGATTGGGGGGCGTCCTAGATCTTGATGAACTCGATGTATCCGATATTATGGTTCACCGCCGCGCCATGAAAACCCTTGATGTTTCCAATCCGCCGCGCGAGATTCTAAGTCAGATTTTAAATACGCCACATTCGCGCATTCCGCTTTACCGCGACGAGCCAGAGAATATTATTGGCGTATTGAACACAAAAGACCTCTTGCAGGCGATTGCCGATAAAAATGGCGATTTTGATGCTATTGATATTGAAAAAATTATGCGCGAGCCGTGGTTTGTTCCAGATACCACTAGCCTTAAAGAGCAATTAGAAAACTTCCTCAAAAAGCGAAATCACTTTGCCATTGTAGTTGACGAATATGGGGTTCTACAGGGTCTTGTGACGCTTGAAGATGTCCTTGAAGAAATTGTTGGTGAAATTGTTGACGAGCATGACATAAATAAACAAGGAATAAGGCCACAAGCTGACGGCTCTATTAATGTTGATGGCTGGATTCCAATTCGCGATATTAATCGCCATACTGATTGGGAATTGCCTGACGAAGACGCGGTTACAATTGCTGGTCTCGTGATTCATGAGGCTCAAACCAT
>CAYTWK010000014.1:0-9576 GCA_964442095.1 uncultured Caulobacteraceae bacterium
TATAATCAGTTTGCAGTCTCTTTAGAGAGTTTTCAACGGCCTCGCCGATTTGAGCCGCATTTATTCGGGTTTCGGATTTGTCTTTGCGGTACCAGTTGGCAGGGGAGCGCCCGCAAATCTTGGTTGCGAGGACAATTTTATCGCGGCTGCCACGTGCCTTAAACCAATTTCCGATTATTCGCTCGGTCGAGCCTTGGGTTTCGGGCTTGGGCGGAATTGCATAAAGCTCGGCGGTGTCAAAGAAATTAATGCCATTTGCAAGGGCATAATCCATTTGCTCAAAGCCCTCTGCCTCGGTATTTTGTTCGCCAAAAGTCATGGTTCCCAAGCAGCAAATCGATACATCAATGCCGGTGCGGCCAAGTGGTTTCATTTTCATTTTGTTATAGCGGTAGGCCCGCTTCCCTTAGAATAGATTGCAAATCAATTGTATTGTTAAACAATTGTGTTTGAAAACCAAGCATTTTCGCAGCATTAATATTCGCTTCGCTGTCATCAATGAAGAATACTTCTTCTGGGTTTTTTATAGCCATTCTTTGTAGCGTGATTTCATATATTCTTGCGCCAGGTTTGGCACATTTTTCGTCACCCGATACAATTATGTCTTTAAAATATTGGCGTAAATTAAAAGGATCAAAGCAAATATCAACTACTTCACTTGGCATATTTGTTAGGACATATTGTGGGAAATTGGCTATATACAGCTTTTGAACAATCTGGGTATTTTCGACAATTGTGCCAGTAATCATTTCGCCAAAATTGGCTTTCCACATAGCAATTTCATTCGCAAATTCAGGAAACTCGGCCTGTCTTTGGGGGATGGTTTTGGACATTAGATGGCCTTGGTCATGCAAAAGATGCCAAGACATGGGGCAGACTTTTTCCAAGAAATATTCAAGCCTATCCGTTTCTTTGATGATTTTGGAATATAAATGGCGCGGTGACCAATCCACCAAAACATTACCATAATCCCAAAGAACTGCCTTTATAGTGTGTTTTAACATTTATACCCCAAGCACAATAAACCCGCCCAATAGCATCGGGCGGGCATTATTTCTATCTCTTAAAGAAAATAATTAGTGGCAGGCGCCTTGTTTAGCTTTAAAGCGTGGGTCAACTTTATTGATGACATAAACAACGCCTTTACGACGAACCACTTGGCAAGCAGCGTGGCGGCCTTTAAGCGATTTTAACGAGCTTTTGACTTTCATAATTCGGTTTCCTAATTGGGGCGCATAAATAATGCAAAACTGGAACGGCGCGAATAGCCGCTTGGTGCAATAGAGTCAATTGTTCAAAGACAGTAAAAGCTTCATAAAAGCGCATGAATAATCGCTTCCTTTATCAAATCATACGGCATTTCATCATTATATTTGAATGCCAGATTGCCTTTATTATTGGCAAATGGCCGCAGTTTTTCGACCAAATCCGGATTATTCTGTATTGGCGGATACATCCCGATGTGGTTTTTGAATCCTCCAATATAAAGATATTTTTCGCCATTTTGAAACCATAGCATTTTATATGAAATTCGCTCCCTTACATTGGGTGCGACCTCAATCGCAAAATCACGCAAACTTTCGATTATATCCCTTGCTTTGGGTTCCAAGCTCTCAATATAATCGCTTATTCTATTTACTGGCTTTGTCATCCCACTGTTTTTCGTTTTTGGCTTTTGGCGGGCAAATGAATACATAGGCTGCGGCGCCATAGCATGTGGTTTTTCCAAAGCCATATTTGATATCAAACTTGGAAAACAAAATATAATTGGTCCTGTGCATTGGCAGGCGCGATGCCACTTCTAGCTTTAGGCTCTTTTGATCCCGCATTACCGATTTAAAATGATCGGAACTTGGGTTAGTGGCCGCAAGCGCTAAGAGTAAAATCACGATTATGGGTAAGAATAAATTCGGTTTAGCTTTTTTCATCATCACCTAATAATACAGCCATCGATTGATGTGAAGATTTAAGTTTACATATCTGTGCGGAAGTATGAAACTAATCTAATTAGGATTGGGCAATTTTTTGGGATAGAATTTAGAATGGATATGGCAAAAACCGTTTTAATTACCGGTTCGACATCCGGCATTGGTTTTGGAATAGCGCGCGCTTTTGCGGCGCAGAATTATAATATTATCATTAATGGTATTGCCGATGCGGAAGAAGTTGCGCGCCTTATCAATGAACTAGGCGCTGTGACAAATGGCGAAGTGGTCTTTGATGGCGCTAATATGATGCGCCCCGATGAAATAATCCGTATGATTGAAACCGCCCAAAGCCGCTTTGGCGTAATAGATGTTTTGGTGAATAATGCTGGAATTCAATATGTTGCAAAAATAGAAGAGTTTCCTCCCGAAAAATGGGACGCCATAATTGCAATTAATCTTTCATCGGCGTTTCACACTATAAGAGGCGCAATCGGCAAAATGGCGGAACAAAAATTTGGCCGTATTATAAATATAGCTAGCGCTCATGGCCTCGTGGCATCACCCTTCAAATCGGCCTATGTCGCTGCAAAGCACGGAATAGTTGGCCTAACCAAAACAATAGCATTAGAACACGCAATAGATGGCGTAACCTGTAACGCAATATGTCCCGGCTATGTCAAAACAGCACTAGTCGAAGCGCAAATTCCAGCCCAAGCCCAATCGCGCGGAATAACAGAAGAGGAAGTTATTCAGAATGTTTTGCTTGCGGCGCAGCCAACAAAACAATTCGTAACTACTGAGCAATTGGGAGCATTTGCTGTATTCTTGGCGTCAGAAGCTGCATCGCAAATTAATGGCGCTATCCTTTCAATGGATGGTGGTTGGACGGCGCAATAAGCCCAAGAACAATTAAGGTTCATAATTTTATGATTTGTGAATTAATTTTATTTTCCACAAAACTAATATATCATGCTCGCGACAATTTATTTTATAGTGTTTAGCCATCACTATGATAAGGTTCATAGTGCGTTCATTATTGTAAAATAATATTTCGAGGAAGTATTCTAATTTTAATGGGTTATCGGCATATGAGATTAAGGGCGGTCTTTATTTTTGCAGCAGCAATTTCGTGCGTGGCCCTGTCTTCATGTGGCGGCGGCGGCGGTGGTGGATCGACTATCATAAGTCCACCTCCAATTTCACCACCACCACCACCACCTCCTCCTCCTCCTCCTCCGCCTCCGCCTCCGCCACCTCCACCTCCACCGCCAATAATTAGCCACCCCTCCTCAACCTCGAGTGAATACACGCGCTCATGGGGTCTTGGTGGCATTGGTGTTCAAAGCGCATGGACTAGAGGCGCAGACGGCAGCGGTATTCGCGTTGCTGTTGTTGATACAGGCGTAGATCCGTCACAACCAGACTTGGCCGCGAATGTTGTTATTAATCGCGATATGGAAACCTCGCGGACTACGCCAACCGATTGGGGTAATTATTTGGCCGATGGCACGACTCCTAATCCACAGAGACATGGCACGAGGGTAGCGGGTGTTATCGGGCACATATTTAATGGCACTGGCACAGTTGGTGTCGCATTTCGCTCGAGTATTCTGTCATATCAAGTCGATAGGAATGGAACTTGTGCATCTACGGATAAATGTTCTTTGCCAGAAAATTTGGTGGCGGCGGGAATTAATGCGGCTATTGCTGATGGCGCTCGTATAATTAATCTTTCTTTGGGTTCAGGTGATGATCCAACGGGAACCACATTTCGCACTGCGCTTCGCCGCGCCACCGATGCAGGAATTATAGTTGTAGTTGCTTCGGGCAATGAAACTTTGACAAATTCGGGCTACCCCGGCCGTTTGGCGGCGGATCCTATATACAATGGCCGCTTAGTTGTGGTTGGCTCAATTGATTCAAACTCGGTAATGGCAACAACATCGAACCGTGCCGGAACAGTTTCAAACTTTTATATTTCCGCCCCCGGGGTTGATATAATTGCCGATTGTGCCTCTGGTTCTTGCTGGAGAGTGGGCGGCACCTCGTTAGCAGCGCCCCATGTTGCTGGATCATTGGCTTTAATTTTACAGGCTTTTCCAACTCTTAGCGTTAATCAGGCCATACAATTATTATATACAACAGCAAATGATTTGGGCGATGTGGGTGTTGATTCCGTATTTGGTTGGGGCAGCGTAAATCTTACTCGTGCATTTGCGCCAGTTGGCGCGACTACTTCTAGTCTTGCGAGTGGCGAAATAGTAAATATTGGCGATTTCACGGCAATCTCTGGGCCCGCATTTGGCGATTCGCTCTTTAATAATGATTTGAAAATCGGGATTCTTGATAGTTTTGGTCGCAGTTTTAATGTGTCATTGAATGATAAATTGCGCATAGCGCAAACACCGACAATTTTCTCCGCGCCAATCGATGATTTGGCAATTGTGAATCATGCCAATGAAAGCACTTCTCTAAGTTTTGTCCCTAAAATAGAGGCTTCCAAATCATGGGGCGGGGCTTCATTTAGAGACGAGATGAATTTTCAGAGCCCAAGAATTAGCGGCAAAACTAGAATTTTCGGCAGTCAAGAGTCTGGCGAACTAACCCTTTCTTTTGCCCAAAATGGTGCGCAAAATATAGGTATTAGAGCGCTTAGGGGATTTGGAAATAATCCAAATTTCGGCATTTTTGGACTTGGCGGCTTTGATAATTCGTTTGCAATTGGCTTTGGCAAAGGAAATTTCACAGCAAATTTTGCTAATTCGCAGGGCTCGTCAAATGGTGGATATTTGATTGATCCATTAAAGCGTGATTTGAGCATGGCGGAATTTATATTCAATGCGGGCCAATTTGGAATTAGTCTAGATATTGCAACATTAAGCGAGCAATCAAGTGCATGGGGATTGCGCTGGACTAATTCAAACTCAAATGAAGCATCTAGGGCCAAAAGCAATATTTATGGAATGGGAATTGAATATTCGCCCAATAATAGCCTGAATTTTAGGATACGTGGCCAGATAGCAAACCTAAGAGACTTGAAATCAAACGGCATTTTTGAAAATCCCGACAATATTTTTGCTAGCGCCCTTGGCCTAGAAGCGCGCAAGCTTGCAAGAAATGGATATTATAGCTTAGCCGCCGAACAGCCGCTGAGGGTTGAAAGCGGAACTTTGGATTTTGGCCTTGCCAATCCTTATAGTGATTGGCTTGCGCCGCAATCGCACTCGCAGCGTAGGTTAAATCTTGCGCCATCGGGTCGTGAATTAAGACTGTCGCTAACTCGAAACTGGTCATGGGACAATGGTCAATATCTAGGTTTTGGTGCTGGCTATATAATAGATCAAGGCCATATCTCGGGCATTGAGAATGAGCAGCATCTATTTTTACGCTATGGAACCAAGTTTTAATTGATATATTGGCAATTTCCTATATTCTCTTGCTTTTAACCAAAGTTTTAAACGAGGCGAGAATGCGTAAATTATCAAAGTCAATTAATATTGTCATTTCGATTATAATGGCATCAGGTGTGCTCGCGTCATGCTCGCCAAAAGCGGAAAAAACTGTAAGTGTTACTGATCCGCAAACAGGTGAAAAAATAGATGTTACCGTGTCGGATAAGCTGTTTTCAGAAGACAAAGAAATAAATATAAAGAATGAAAAAGACGGCACATCTTTGCAAATATCAAAGGGCGAAATGCCAAAAACTATGCCAGATTTTGTAGAACTTTATCCTGGCGCTAGTGAATTATCCTCGGTTCATGCCAGCTCAAAGGATCCCAAGAAAGACGGCGACGTTAATATGGTGAATTTTAAAACTAAGGATACGCCGTCAAAAGTAATAGAATTTTATGAAACAAAACTTGCATTAAAAGGTTTCAAAAAGGAAGCGAGTGCTAATTTTGGTCAAATGCAAATGGCAACACTTAGTAATGAAACCACCCATCAAGCGCTTCAGATTATGATTACACAAGAGCCAAATAAAGAAGCTATAGTTCAGCTTATATACGCGGCGAAACAATAGTCTTTACAGTGAAAGGCCTTCAAAATTATTTTAATAAAGACTATGGAATAGAAATATCCCCTTTATTTGAAAAATACTGGTCGGTTAGGTAGGGCTGACGCCGAACCTTCACGCCAGAAAACGGAGCATAATATGTCAGAAGTCTTAATGCCAAAGGCCACAGCAGTTTGGTTAATTGATAATACGGCCCTAACTTTTGAGCAGATAGCGGAGTTTTGCGGCCTTCATCACCTAGAAGTTAAAGGTATTGCTGATGGAGATGTTGCTTCTGGTGTTCGCGGACAAGATCCAATTACTTCGGGGCAACTTTCGCGCGATGAAATCGCCAAAGGTGAAGCTGATGGCAATTACAAACTGCAAAAGCTAAAGGGTCGGACCTTGGATTTGCCGGCACCAAAGCGCCGCGCCACTCGTTATACACCATTGTCACGTCGCCAAGACAGACCTAATGCGATAGCTTGGTTTTTGAAATATCACCCTGAAATTTCTGTTGCGCAAATTTGCAAATTAATTGGAACGACTAAGAACACTATTGAGAGTGTTCGTGATAGATCCCATTGGGATAGCAGCAATATCAAGCCTGTTGATCCTGTAGCGGTTGGACTTTGTGGCCAAATAGAGCTCGATAGCGTTGTAAATGCTGCCGCTGCAAAAAAAGCGAAAGCTGAGGCTAAATCTGCTCCAATTGGCAATATTTCAGACGGCGAATAGGGCAAAATAAAAGGGGCGAATAACGCCCCTTTCTTTCGATATTTAATTGAGCTTTCGTCGCAGTGATTCAAGCTCCTCTTTTAGTTTTAGCTTCTTGAGCTTTAATATCTTAATCTGCGTATCTTCTGAAGAAAGACTTCTCATTTCATTTTGGATTTGAGTGTCTAATTTGTGGTGCTTTTCAGATAATTCGCGGATATGTGATTCTAAAGCAAGTGCTAAAGCCATTGAGCTATCTCCTATGTTACCGCAAGTCCGCCCAATTTAAATGCCCTATTGCATCCAAAAAGTGATGGACTTTCTTCATGCGGACGAATAGAAAAACATATAAATTAAATAGTGTCACTTCAAATTTCGTTTCAATTGATTAATTTTATTAAGGACGTTTAAAAATTGGGCAAAAAGCGAATAATTATTGGCATTTCCGGCGCATCTGGCGCTGTTTATGGCGTGCGTGCCCTCGAGATTTTGAAATCACTTCATGTTGAAACCCATTTAATTATTAGTAAGGCAGCAGAGCTGACATTGGATAATGAAGGTGTTGGTCCAAGCAAAAAATTGCTCGAAATAGCCGATTATTCATATAAAATGGGCGATGTCGGTGCCGCGATTGCATCAGGATCATTCAAAACCGATGGCATGTTGATTACGCCTTGCTCAATCAAAACTATGAGTGAGATTGCCTATGGTATTACGGGGAGCATTTTAACCCGCGCCGCAGATGTAACCTTGAAAGAGCGGCGGCCGCTATTATTGATGATCCGCGAAACGCCATTGCATTTTGGGCATTTAGAGACGATGCAAAGACTAACCCAAATGGGTGCGATAATTTTCCCGCCAGTGCCAGCGTTTTATTCTGGCTTGACGAGCATAAATGATATGATAGACCAAACTATTGCCCGTGCACTTGATATTATTGGTATCGAAAATGATGTTTTGCGTCGCTGGGGCACTATAAGTGAAGAAAATAATTAATAATTTCGGGCGATAATATACCAATTAAGAAAGCTTGAAAATGACATCTGATTACCAGCCTCCATCCGAAGAAATTGGCGATATGGAAATTAGAAAGCAATTATTTGCTTTAAGAGAGGCGCACCGCGACCTCGATAGCGCAATCGCTGCCCTTTCCGAGACTTCGCCGAATGATCAATTTACTTTATTGCGCCTAAAGCGGCAAAAGCTTCAGCTAAAAGACAAAATTAGCTTTTTCGAAGATCAGTTGCGTCCCGACATTATTGCATAGATTAATATTAGTCCGGGGATTTTTGTTTTTGTGCATCTTCTATGGCCGCAAGTGCGGCATCCCATGCTAGCATTACTGACGCGTGTCGAGGTAGATAATCAATAACAGGCTCTAGGTAACGAATTTCCCAAAATCTTTGTGTATTTATTGATTCACCATTTTTTAGCATGGCATAAAGATTGTCGCGCGCGCTTTTAACTTCATCTATAGTTGCGCCCAATATATTCTTGGATAATATCGCTGCGCTCGCCTGACCCAAAGCGCAGGCTTTGGGATTAATTGAAAAATTGATTATCTTCTCTTTGTCTAATTGTAATTCTAAACTTATTTCTGACCCGCATAATTTTGATAGCTTGCGCGATTTTCCAGTTGGAGCAGACTCAATATAAATAATTGAATCTGTATGTCGTATATCAGATGCCAATTCCATAATTACAGAAGAATAAATATCCACATTTACCTCAATTTGGACACAAGCAGCTAATGAGAACTGCGCTTTTAATAAAATTCATTAGCAACCGCCAGTCTTTTTACTTTACCCAAACCTTGGATATTGTGGTTGCTTGTATGTTAACCAAAACCCGTTTTATGTTAGCTGATTGTGATAAAATTGTAACCAAAAAAACGAATAACGCAATTAAGTGACGGGAATATTTGAACTAATTACTTTTTTGCGCTAGTTGACCGATTATGATTTTTTCAATAATCGGCTATGACTTGGTTAAGCGCCGATATAAGTAATGTGGGCCTAAATTCAGACTCTCTTTAAGATATTAGAAATAGAAGATATTTGTGACTATTCGACCAACAGCATTATCAAGAGGTTTTATTGCAGATCTAGTATTGGGTCTATTGGCAATAACTATTGGCCTTTGGCTTGCACTTGATGGCTATCGTAAAGACGCTGCGCTTGATCCATTTTTGTCGAAAATTATAGTCTATTTTGTCGCACTCGGCTTTTCTTTAATTATCTCGAAATCCACGCAATCAGTATGGCGCTGGACAACGCTTGACGATCTATTACGTTTGCTAAATGCCGTTGCCTTTTCGGCTCTTATTTATACTCTTTTTGGGATTATTTATTTCAAATCGCTTCATTTCCTAGAGCCTCTTTTGGCTAGTTTCTTTATTACAGCCTTTCTAATGGGAGCGCGCGGTTTTGTTCGGTTAACCACAAGCGGTGGTGACCTCCGATCTTTGACCGCCCTATTGCGGCCAGTTTCGGAAAATGCTCCGTCGGCAATTTTAATTGGTTCAACCCATGTCGTCTCTAGTTCTTTGCACGAAACAAGAAAACTTGGGCCTTTGCCATTTCGCCCAATCGCAATTGTTTCAACTCTGGGTAATCATATAAATAAGATTTATGTCGGTGCGAGAGTTTATGACGGCAGTCAATCAACCGATATCGTTGAAAAGCTAGTTAAATCTGCGCAAAAGCAAAATAGTGAAGTTCGAATCGTGCTCGTTGGTGACGATCATCCCGAAAAAATGACTCAGGCGGTGATGGGTGTAATTGCTAAGACTGGAGCAAAAATTTCACGACTTCCAGAAATTGGCGCTAAAGAGCTTAGTAACGTGAGCCCCTCTGACGTTTTGGGTCGTAAAAAGCACTTCCACGATGATAAAGCGCCTTCGCGCTTAATTCGTCATAAGACTGTTCTTATAACTGG
>CAYTWK010000014.1:9586-19083 GCA_964442095.1 uncultured Caulobacteraceae bacterium
GGTGCTGGCGGCACAATTGGCAGCGAGCTTGCGCTCCAAATCGCTAGATTTGGACCAGGTCGTCTAATTCTTGTTGATAGTTCGGAAAACAATTTACACTCAATCTCTATTGCGGTTTCTGAGCAATTTCCCGCTTTAAATACCATTAGTCGGATGGTCGATATTCGCGAGAAAGATCAAATTGATAATTTGTTCGAAAAATATAGTCCGCAAATTGTTTTACATGCGGCTGCAAATAAGCACGTCCCATTATTAGAATCGCATCCGCGCGAGGCCATTCGGGTCAATTTAGGTGGAACCAAGATTTTGGCGGATGCGGCAATGAAGTGCGGCACCGAAGTATTTATTCTTATTTCAACCGACAAAGCAGTTAATCCATCAAACATAATGGGGGCGGCAAAGCGCGCTGCTGAACTTTATGTGCGTCATTGTTTTGAGAAGCGCAAAGGCGGCTTTTATTCAGTAAGGTTCGGAAATGTGCTGGGTTCTTCGGGCTCGGTAATGCCATTGTTTGAGCGTCAGATTTCAAAAATGGGCCCTATTACTTTAACCCATAATGATATGACGCGCTGGTTCATGACAGTAGAAGAGGCGGCGGGCTTGGTGTTGCAGGGCGCAGCTCTAGGCGGCGGTGCATTTGTGGATAGTGATGGAAATACCCAAATATTATCAGAGCCACTTTTGGTGCTTGATATGGGTGAGCCAATGCGAATTCGCGATTTTGCAGAGGCCATGATACGACTTAGGGGATTGGAGCCTGACATAGATGTAAAAATTATTGAAACTGGGATTAGGCCAGGGGAAAAGCTTCACGAAGAATTATTCTATTCTTCGGAACATGTTTCTACTACCCACATTAGCGGCGTCCTTTGCGCGCGGCCGACTTCACCATTGCCAAATGACTTAGTGCCTAAAATAAAAAATCTTCTTTCATTGGCTGAAAATAACAAAATTGACGAAGCTATTTCGGTCTTGCGAGAAATTGTCCCACAATTTGAAAAGCAAACATCATATAAATCAGAGTAATTTAAATGCCCCAAAATATTCAGAAGATTAAGCGCGCTTTGATTTCCCTTTCAGACAAGAGTGCGCTACTTGATACTGCAAGGGCTTTGGCTGATTTTGGCGTCGAACTTGTTTCAACTGGCGGCACTGCACTTGCGCTTGAAAAAGCTGGTATTGATGTAATTGATGTCTCCAAAATAACAAATTTTCCTGAAATGATGGATGGCCGCGTAAAGACTTTGCATCCAAATGTGCATGGCGGATTATTGGCGTTGCGTGATAATACTGAGCATGTAAATTCGATGAAATTACATGGCATAGCTGGAATAGATTTGCTTTGGGTCAATCTTTATCCGTTCGAACAAACGGTCGCAGCGGGGGCGGCGTTTGACGATTGTATTGAGAATATAGATATTGGCGGACCAGCAATGATTAGGGCTGGTGCGAAAAATCATGGATATTGCGCTGTTGCCACGGATAATGATGATATTGCGCTTGTTTTAGCTGAATTAAAGGAGTTTGGCGGCACTAGCCATCAAACGAGGAAAAAGCTTGCGGCGCGGGCATATTCACGGACCGCCGCGTATGATGCCGCTATTGCCAACTGGTATTTCGAAGAAACTCAAGAGTCGTCACCGAAATATAGGACGATTGGTGGCACAAAGGCATTAGAACTTCGTTATGGCGAAAACCCTCATCAGACGGCGGGCTTTTATTCTAGTGGTGAAAAGCGCTTTGGTGTTGCTCAATCAAGCCTATTACAAGGTAAGCCGCTTTCATACAATAATTATAATGATACGGATGCGGCTTATGAGCTAATCGCAGAGCTTCAATCGCATGAGAAACCTGCAATTGCTATAATAAAGCATGCTAATCCATGCGGCGTAGCAATCGGCAAAACTCTTTTAGAGGCGTATAAATCGGCTTTGGCCTGCGATCCAGTTTCTGCGTTTGGCGGAATTGTTGCATGCAATCAAATTCTAGATGGCGAAACTGCGGCTGCAATATGCGAAATTTTCACAGAAGTTGTAATAGCGCCGAAGATAAGTGATGAAGCCAAAAAAATATTTGCCGCTAAAAAGAACTTGCGTCTTTTAGAGGCTCATGGTGTTCCGGATGCGGCCAGTAATGGCCTTAATTATCGCTCAATAGCGGGTGGTTTTCTTGTGCAAACGCGCGACAATGCGCCAATTTTACGAGAAAATCTTAAGATAGTTACAAAGCGAGCGCCAAGCGAGCGTGAACTTGAGGATATGATTTTCGCCTTTAAAGTGGCAAAGCATGTTAAGTCAAATGCGATTGTTTACGCAAAAGATCTAGCAACTGCGGGTATTGGTGCGGGTCAGATGAATCGACGCGATAGCGCCTATATTGCGGCAAAGCGTGCTACCGAAGCGGCGGAAATGGCCGGATTAAAGCACCCAAATACAATTGGTTCTGCATGTGCCTCCGATGCGTTTTTTCCATTTGCCGACGGCCTATTAGAAGCCATAGCTGCGGGTGCAACATCGGTTATTCAGCCTGGTGGCTCGATTCGCGACGATGAAGTTATAAAGGCTGCTGATGAAGCGGGCATTGCAATGGTATTTACCAATCAAAGGCATTTCCGGCACTAATTGTTGTAATTAAGCGGCTCTTAGCGCGCGCAAAACAACTTGCTGCAAGCTCGCGGCTAATTCGGTGCGCGCTGATTCAAGATTAAGTGGCGTATTAATCAACACATCCATAGATTCTAGGTGCTTTGTTATAATATCCATTCTTAGAGTGCTTCCGGCCCGGCACTTGTCTATATACGCCGTAAGGCTCCAACAAACTCGAGCCAATTGCTCGTCGCCCGATTCTTGCGCAAGTTTTAGAACTTCATTGGATTGTTTTACAGAATTATCGAGGTTCACAACTTTTCCGGCCTCAAATTCTGCAACCGTTGCCCGTAATGCAGCGGATTCTTTCTTTAGTTTCGATTTGATGAGGTTTTCTTCTTCTTTGGTGGCTTGAATCATTGATGGATCATCATAACGCCTGAAAACGCCACTATAAGTTTCCGGTTTTCGGTTCCTTCTGCGGCACGGACCAACATAATTATCAGTTTCGATAAATAGCCTTGGAGTTTCTATTACTTCACGAATTCTATCAAAAATCGACTTTGAAGATACTGGTTTTAATGCGAATGTGTCAATTCCGGTTTCTAGAGCAACGGAAATCTGCGATACCAAATTATTTGAAGTTGCCATAATAATCGGCGTCATTCGCAATTTTTCATTGCGCAAAGCACGCACTTTCTTGGTAAATTCTATGCCGTCCATTTGCGGCATGACCCAATCACAAATTATAAAAGTTGGCTGGCAATCGGATAGTGCTTCTAGGGCATCTTCGCCATCGATCGCGGTAGTGATTTTAAAAATCCCAATTGATTTACAAATTTCGGAAATTAGGTTTCGGTAAAACTGCTGGTCATCAACTATCAGCACCGAAATCTGGCTTGGCGATAATTTCTTTCCTTTTCTGTCTATAGTCGCCAATTTTTTCTCCAATGAGGCTTTTTTAGCTTAATTATGATTAATATCGCCTTACCAAAATCAATTTTTTGGCTTGATAATGGAATTGCTTTTGTTTTTGCAAGCAAAATAATTGAATTACATACCATTGTTTGCAGTGTTACTATTGGGAAACCCCTATTGGATATGCCTCTTTGCCCACAGTAAAACTTGACAATTTGGGAAAAATAACGGCTTTACCAAGCCGCAATGGATAATACACTAAAGAAAATGTCTTTTGATGGACCAATCAAGCTTGATGGAGGTGCTACAATAGCATCTTTAGAGATAGCTTATGAAACTTGGGGCAAGTTAAATGATGAGAAAACCAATGCAATTTTAATTTGCCACGCGCTATCTGGGGATCAATTTGTTACAGGCACAAATCCTATTACCAAGAAAAGCGGCTGGTGGAGCAATCTAGTTGGTGAAGGCAAGCTAATCGATACGAATAAGTTTTTTGTTATCTGCACAAATGTGCTTGGTGGCTGTATGGGATCGACGGGGCCTATGTCCAAAGACCATAATGGCGAACAATATGCGATAAATTTCCCGATTATAACCATAAGCGATATGGTTCGCGCACAAAATCTTGTTATCCAATCTTTTGGCATTGAGTGTCTATTTGCCGTTATTGGTGGCTCGATGGGCGGTATGCAGGTTCTTGAATGGATAAGGGCCTTCCCCCAAAAGCTAAAGTGCGCGGTTCCAATTGCAACTGCGGCACGCCATAGTGCGCAAAACATAGCCTTTCACGAAGTCGGCCGACAAGCGATTATGGCAGATCCAGATTGGTGTAGCGGATATTATGACCGCGAGAACAAGTTTCCTAACAAGGGACTCGCAGTTGCACGTATGGCTGCACATATCACTTATATGTCTGATGTGTCTTTACACGATAAATTTGGCCGGCGCTTGCAAAACCGTGAACAATTAACCTTCGGCTTTGAGGCGGACTTTCAAATCGAAAGCTATTTGCGACATCAGGGCCAGAGTTTTGTTGATCGCTTTGATGCGAACTCATACCTCTATATTACGCGCGCTTTGGATTATTTTGATTTGGCAGCTTTGTGTGGCGGTAAATTATCAGATGCGTTTGCGGGTTTCGAGGGTCGCGTTTGTGTGGTTTCATTTTCGTCAGATTGGCATTATCCGCCATCTGAAAGTCGCAAATTCATTCGCGCCATGATGAGCGTAGGTGTGCATGTATCTGCATTAGAAGTAGAAACTGATAATGGCCATGACGCTTTCTTTTTAGACGAGCCAGTTTTCCACAAAGCCTTATCTGGCTTTATTGATGCCGCCGCAATTTCAGAGGGATTGACATGAAAGAGCGTGCAGATTTCTTGGCAATTTTAGATCAGGTTCCTAATGGCGCCAGAATTTTAGAGATTGGCTGCGCTAATGGTGACTTATTGCTTTTATTGCAGAATGAAAGAAATGCGATTGTGCGCGGCCTTGAAATTAGCCAAGAGGGCGTAAATGCATGCGTCGCAAAAGGGCTTTCAGTTATTCAAGGCGACGCCGATAAAGACCTATCCCTATTCCCTGACAAAGCTTTTGATCTGGTAATTTTATCAAATACAATTCAAGCAACCATGAATCCAAAAGCAGTTTTAATGCAGATTCAGAGAATTGGGAGAAGGGCTATAGTTTCGTTGCCAAATTTTGCCTATTGGAGGGCGCGTCTTTCGCTGCTTTTCAAAGGGAAAATGCCAGTAACCGAAGATCTGCCCGATACTTGGTATGAAACTCAAAACATCCATCTATGCACATTGCATGATTTTGCCGAATTAGCGCAGTCATGCGGCTTTAGCCTTCATGGAATTATGTCGGTAAATGGTGATAGGCGCGGCGCCATTAAAAAATCGGCAAATAACCTTATGAATTGGACCGCACAGAAAGCGGTATTCATTTTGGAAAGCTAAGGGGTCTTTATCCTAAGCGAGGCCTTTTTCTTGAAAAAGACTAGTAAGCTCACCGGCTTCATACATTTCGCGAACAATATCGCAGCCGCCAATAAATTCCCCTTTTACATAAAGCTGCGGCACGGTCGGCCAATTGGAATATTCCTTAATGCCTTCACGTAAATCCATATCTAATAGAACGTCAACGTCTTTGAAGGGGACGCCAACAACATCCAGAATTCGAACGACGGTTGCCGAAAAGCCGCAACGCGGTTGATCTGCATCGCCCTTCATAAAAAGCACAATATCATTGTTCTTCACTAAATTATCGATTGATGCTTGCATATCGCTCATTTTATCTGTCCAGTGCATTAAAGTATATCGCTCTATTTAGTTATAAGGGTGCAAACTATCAAGTGCCGGGCTGCTCGGGCCTTGCGAAAATTTTTCTCTTATAGATAGCGGAATAGATAATTGTTTTTTCAACAAAAAGTCGAAATTTGGGCTTGATTTTGCCGCAATCAAGGCGCAAACCAAATTTTATCAGCCCGAACCTAAATTGGTTTTTCCTGGGTTGCATTTCTTAGAATTTGGCAATCTGCCAAGAGAGGGGATTAAAATGCGTTCATTTTTGTTATTAACAGCGTCGATAGGTGTCTTAGCTTTTGCCAATATGGCCAATGCCCAACAAGCAGCCCCACGAACGGCGGCGGCACAAACGATCAATATTCAAAATATCAACCCGGGCCAGACAATTAATTCAAATCTATCGTCAAGCGATGTTAAATTGGATGCAGATGGTTCGCCGATTGAGATTTATAAAGTTCGTGTGCGCGCTGGCCAAAGAGTAACCGCTACCATGAGCTCGAAAGCTTTTTCGTCCATTTTGAATGTTGGTGACGTTCAAAGCGCTGCCGATTGCGAAGATTGTGCCACCGGATCACAAGATGATAAAGACGCAGCTATAGTCCGTTATACAGCCAAAGCTGATGGGTTTGTTTATATACGCACCAATACTTTAAACGCCACCGATAGTGGCGATTATACCTTAAATGTTGCGGTCGTTGATGCCCCGAAAGTGACTTATACGCCTTTAACCTTTGGTCGATTGGCGCAGGGCAGACTTAGTGAAAGCGATGCAACAAATGATGAGGGCAAGAGCGTAGATAATTATAGCATCAACTTGCCGGCAAATCGCCGAGTCCAGATAGATCTGACCTCAGAGGCATTTGATCCTATGGTTACTCTAACTGGTCCAAACAAGACTGGCACAGTGGAGCAATTGGCTGAAGATGACGATAGTGGCCCAGGCACTAATGCGAGAATTCGTTTCACAACGGAGGCAGCAGGTGTCTATAAAGTCAATGTTAGTTCGGTTGGCGAAGAGGCGGCTGGTGCTTATAGTCTATTGGTTGGCGTGGTTCCGGCTCGTACGCCAATGCCTGCGCCGCAAGCTGTCACAATTGGCGCAACAGCAAATGGTAATATGACTACAACTGGTCCAAAAGAAGAAATTGATGGCGAAGAAGTTGTAACACAACGCTATAGATTTATGGCTCAGGCCGGTCAGACTTATGCTATTGCAGTTAAATCTAGCGCATTTGATCCATTGGTAGAGGTTGGAACCTATAAACCTGATGGCGAATTCGAATCGATTAAGTCAGACGATGATGGCGGCGGTGGTACAAATGCTCTATTGCGCTTTAAAGCTGATAAAGCAGGGCCTTATATTTTGCGGGTTCGCGAAACCGGGATTTCAAGTGAAGAAGACGGGGAAAATTCTAAACCCAAAGGCGGAGCATATACAATCAGTGTTAATAACGCAATTGTTGCGCCCGCGCCAAGCGCTAGCCTGCCTATAAGTCTTGGCCAAACTCTCGATGGAACATTGAAAGATGGTGGCCCGCGCCGTGAAGATGATACATTGTATAATATTTATGCAATTAACCTGACCAAGGGCCAAAAAGTCACTATAGAAATGAAAGACAATAGCCCAGAAGATAGTGAAGACAAGCTTGATTCATATCTTGAAATTGGAACTGGAACCCCTGCCAATTTCAATAAGACTAAGGAAGACGATGACGGTGGAAAAGAGTTGAATTCGAAACTCAAATTTGAAGCTCCAGATGCTGGCACATATTTAATTAGAGCTTCAACCCCATCTGCCGCAGGTGTTGGACCTTATAAAATTTCTGTAATTACTACTCCACCAGCAGCGCCGCCGCCAACACCATTGGCAATTAACATTGGTGAAACCAAAGAAGGCGTTCTAGCTGAAGCAGATGCAGTATTTGGTGAAGAAGAACAGCATTATAAATTATATACTTTTAATGCTGCCGCTGGTGCTACTTATGTAATTGAGTTGGAATCAGAAGACTTTGATCCGATTGTCTATTCAAAAGCGGCAGCCGCGAATGATTCGACCTATACTAGCGATGACGATAGTGGCGGCGGCGAAAGTGGCCTAAACTCAAAACTAGAGGTAAAAGTTGAAAATGCCGGCCCACAAACAATCCGTGTTGCAGCAGTGGCGTCGGACGGCCTTGGCAAATTTAAATTGAAACTTAGCCGTAAATAGGCCCTTAAATTAGCCAATAAAAGCGAATGGCGCGCCAATATAATCGCGCGCCATTTGTATAAGGACTATTCTAATTCAAAAATCGTATATTTCGCTTCTAAGTTTTGCGCTTCTAAAAATTCTATTGCCTTGGCTTCATCGAGACCATTGGGCCCCTTCAATTCTTCGCCATGGATTCCACCTGCCACAAATAGGCAATCTAGATTTTGATTATTGGCACCCAATACATCAGTAATCGGTCCATCGCCGATACATAGAATGCGCGATTTGACCAATGGCTTCTGAATTATAGTTTCGAGTTTTTTGAAGCATATTTGATATATAGCGGCAAACGGCTTCCCTGCCATTATAATCTCGCCACCATATTCGGCATATATATCGGCAAGCGCACCGCCACAATAAATTAGCCTATCGCCTAATTGCACAATTCGGTCAGGATTTGCGCAAATAAAAGGCAATTTCAAGCTCGCTAATTCTTTCAATTCTTGCCTATAGTCTTCTGCGGTTTCGGTCAAATCATCTCTAGGGCCAGTGCAGATTATGAAATCGGCATCGGCGGCATCGGTATATTCGGCATCGATTGATTCAAAGAAAAAATCGTCCTTTTTGCCGCCTATGCGAAATGCTTTTTTGCCGAAATTACGAGCGGCCTCAATAGTTGCGTCACCAGATGTTATTATCGCGTCATAGGTTTGGCCGCTTATGCCAAAGCGCTCCAATTGCGGTGGAATTTGTGAATTTGGACGCGGCGCATTAGAAATAAGAATAACGGGCTTGTTCTTGGCGCGAAATGCTTGGAGTGCAGCGACCGCAGGTGAATATTGGCGTGCGCCATTATGTATAACACCCCATACATCGCTTAGGATTGCATCATAATTTTCGCTAATTTGGGCTAAGTTTTCTATTAAAATTGGCTTCATGGCCTGCAAATACAGATAAATATGGTATTGGGCAAGCCGATTGTTGTGCTTGTAAAAAATCGCATTTCCTTTAACTGCCGATAAACCTTAAAATGTTAAGATAGGGCCTGGAGTTTAATATAGGATTGTAAATTCGGTGATTTCGGCTCTAAATCTTAGCCTATTTCCGAACACTAGTTCATCTAGTGATAGCTCAATTGCGCCTATCGATTTATCAGGATTATATTCTAATTCTAGCTCATTTTCGACGCCGCCGACACCAATTACAAAACTCGCGCCGTGGTCGTCTGCTGCGCCAAAAACTCCGGTAGATAAATTAGCGGCCAGTGCTTTGAACAATAGTTCATTATTTGCTGGTGGTCTTGGTAATGGCGCCGGATCGGCTGTGAAATCACAAAACGACCGCGAGCTTTTTCTTATCCACAATGCAATTGATAGATTAAGAGCTCTTGCAGAAGTTGCAACCGGTTCAAATGTTAGCGCCGCCGATAGATTAAGGTTTAATGCGCGAATTGAAAAAGGCATAGCGGAAGTCACTGAACGCGCCAATAAA
>CAYTWK010000015.1:0-3181 GCA_964442095.1 uncultured Caulobacteraceae bacterium
AATAACTAAAGGCGAATTTCGTCTATCGGCATATTTCATTTGCGCTTTCATTCCCGCCGACCCCAAATAGACTTCGGCGGAAATTCCGTTTTCACGCAATTCACTTGCCATTTTAAAATAGCCCGTTATTTGGTCATTATCGAGACAAAGAATAACAACTGGGCCATCATAATTTGTGCGCGACTGGCCTGCACATTCGAGCGCCGCCATCAAGCGTGAAACACCGATTGAAAAGCCTGTGGCCGGAACTCTTTCGCCGCGAAAACGCATTACTAAATCATCATAGCGACCACCAGAACCAATTGAGCCAAATTGCACCTTATTGCCATTCTCGTCTTTGGTTTCCATCAAAAAGTCAGTTTCAAAGACTGTGCCGGTATAATATTCAAGGCCACGAACAATCGCAGGGTCATAAATTGCGCGGCTATCCTCGATGCCCATCGCATTGAGTGCAGAATCAATTTGCGATAATTCGTTTAGCCCCTCTATGCCAATATCAATATTACCGATTATTTCGCTTAGGGCATTTATTGTTTCACTTCGGCTATTGCGGCGCGTGCGCGTAAAGGCGATTACTTTGTCTATTTGATTTGCATCAAGACCCGCGCCTTTTGTAAAATCGCCTGATTGATCTTTTCGCCCCGCACCCAAGAGCTGCGCCACGCCTTCTTCGCCCAGCCTATCGAGTTTATCGACAGCGCGCAAAACGATTAGCCGTCTTTGTGTATCTTCAAGGGTTACTCCAATTCCCTGCAAGAGACCATCAAGGAGCTTGCGATTGGAGATTTTCATTGCGTATGTTCCGCGCGCAATGCCAGCGGCCTCGAGGCCAGCTGTCCCCATTGCGATTATTTCGGCATCCGATTCAGGCCGCGCAGAGCCAACAATATCTGCGTCAACTTGCCAAAACTCACGATAGCGACCGGGGCCAGGCTTTTCATTGCGCCAAACGGGCCCTGCGGCAGATCTACGAAATGGCTTTGGAAGGCCGTCATAATTTTGCGCCACAAAACGTGCCAATGGTGCAGTTAAATCATATCTTAAAGATAACCATTGTTCGTCATCATCTTGGAGTGAGAAGACACCAGCATTTGGCCGATCATCATCAGGCAAAAACTTCCCGAGGCAATCAGCATATTCAAAAGCACCAGTTTCCAAAGGCTCAAAGCCCCAGCTTTGATAGGTTTTTAGAACCGAGGCTATAATGTCCTGTGACGCCAAAATTTTGCCTGCGCGCAAATCATTAAAACCGCGTGGGTTTCGCGCTATTGGCCTTGAAATGTCATCTGCCTTATTCTTCACCGAATTGACCTTTTGCACTATTGATTAAGAAATTGTGCTCAAAATTACTTTAAAATTTGCGCAAGTCTTGCTAGAGATTTGGCTATTAAATGCTCTAAATGCCTATTTTGAAACAAATGGCAAGGGCTTTTGCCGCAATTCGCAAAAGAAAAGAATGATTAAGCATCATGAGTGATAGAAAAAAGAAAAACCGCAATGCAATAAGCATTGGAATAGTTGGATTAGCGTCTATAGTTGGGGTGTCGATCGTTGGCCTAATAATTGGGCTAGGCACTGATTCAAAAAAGCCTATTGATGCGGTGAAACAGAAAATTGATTGGGCGCAAATTGCGTTAGAGCATTTAGATATTGATGGCACAAAGGGTGCTGAATTAATAAAGGGCCAATTGCTAATAAGTGGCGATGTCGCCAATCAAAATGAACGGACACAAGCATTTCAAAAAGCGAAGGCGGCTGTTTTAACAAAGCTTCGCCAAGAAAATTCAAGCGATATTAGTTCTTTTTATAATGCCATTACTATAAATGGCCAGAAAGTCGAAGATTTACCAGATACTCTTTCGACCTTGGGTAACAATCCAGAGGCGGCCGAGTGCCAAAATGCCTATAATACGCTACTTGAAGGCCGGGTTATTAATTTCAATTCCGGTAGCGCAATAATCGCACCCGAATCTAAAATGCTTCTCGACGGGCTTTCAGATGTGGCAATACGATGCATTAATTATAATGTCGAAGTTGGCGGACATACCGATAGCGACGGCGATGAATTTGCAAACCAAAGTCTTTCAGAACGCCGCGCACAATCAGTGGCCGATTATTTAGTTGGCAAAGGCGTTAATGCGGCAAACCTAATTGTCAAAGGTTATGGTGAGACCCGCCCAATCGACAATAGAGGAACCGAGGAAGCTGACGCCAAGAACCGGCGTATTGAACTTAAAGTAACCCAAAAGGCCTAATTGCATACTGTCTTTAAGTGATTGAATTCCTCTACGCTCATGGCGCTTGGGGCTTGGTGCGCGCTCCTTTTTGCAATTGATGCACGTTTTTCTGTATCGGGGTGCGAGGATAGAAATGCCGCCCATTCACCAAGGCCAAGAGCCTTATCCAGCTTCGCCAATCTTTCAAAGAAACTTGCCATTCCCGAAGTATTGATATTGGCCATATCTAAAAGCTCTAGTCCGCGTGCATCGGCCCTTGCTTCGAGTGTGCGAGAGTTTTTCAAATCGGTCAGATTAGCGCCCCACAAGACCAATTGTTGGCCAGCGCCACTTCCGCCACCAACGACTGCATCCAAAATTATCCCGTAACCCATCGCTCTATAAATTGAAACTAAAACATCGCGGCTTTCAACATGGGCGATTTCGTGTGCTAATACCGCTGCGACTTCATCACCATTTTCCGCATATTGGAAAAGGCCGCTCGTGAACCACACTTTTCCAGCCGGCATTGCAAATGCGTTAGGTAATGACATATCCATAACCCCAACTTTGATGGGGAAATCTAAATCGGCATTTTTTGACAATCTATCAGCTAATCCCTGCAGGCTTGCCTGCGCTTTGGCATCTAGTTTACAAAAATTCAAGCCAAGGTCTAATTGGGCTTCGACCGATTTAGACAATTGAACTTCAAAACTCTTAGGCGTTATTTTTGCCAATGGCACAGCCGCCAATGGCACGCCAAAAAATACAATTGCGGAAATCGCAATACCTGCCGCCGCAAGTTTTGCAATCAATAGTCTAGAGTTTTTCTTTTCGGCCTTCTCACTTAAGTGTGGTGCGACTTTCTCAATATCTAGCATCACTATCTCACTTAAGTTTAGGCGCGCCTCCGGATCGCTCTTGTGTGAAATTTTTCGATGCACGCGGTCGATTATCAAAAGGTC
>CAYTWK010000015.1:3191-18762 GCA_964442095.1 uncultured Caulobacteraceae bacterium
GAATAGTTTCTACCTTCGACGATAAAACACAAATCGTCAGTTTGAACTTGCGGCTCAATGATATACGATTTTGCGGTTTTACCGTCGTTGAAATAACAAGTCATACTATTATTTAAATAATGCCAATGTCAAAAGCATCAGACAGGCCCTCGGCTTGGTTTGGACCAGCTTCCGCCTGTTCGGCTTTGGCTAGATCGATATTGCCTTCGGATTTTAAATTATTTATCAAAAACCGCGCGGTGCGTGCCTGTGCGACTGGCGCAAGTATGCCAAGTGAGAATACTAAAATTATAATATTCACCAACCACAATAGCGCAAAATCGGTCCATTTAATGTCCATTTTGAACTTAGCTCCATCTATTGTGATACAGCTTGCGATTGCCTTTAAAACGGCTGCGCGATAAGGCATAAAAGCAAATAAGACAACAAACATGAAGATAAATAGCGCCAAATAAATACGACCCAATAATCCCATACCATTGGCAATGTCATTTGGATCTGTAGAATACATGCTAGCTCCTAGGGCACCAAATGAGCTAAAAAACATTGAAAAAAAGACTATATAACCAAGGAAGGTAGCAACCCAACCGATTGCGAATTTGGAATATAGTTTGGCATCTTTTGCATTTTCGCTGTTAAATTTAAATGGCATATTACCAAAATGCATACCACCCCAAAGACCCTCTGCGACCTTTAATTCCATTTTTGGCGACCACCAACCGAGTGTAATGCCAGTCAATAAAAGTTGGCCGAAATACATAAATGAAAAGCTTTTTGGGTCTCCTTTCATTGAAAATCTTATGCCACGCCAGACAGTTCGGCTGGCAAGATATCTAAAGGCAAGCCAGATGGCGGCGCCAATCAATAGATAAATAAACAATAAAAAGGCAATAAACATAGCCCCGCCAATAAATGGTGGCATCATTTGGGCACCAAATACCAAAATCAAATATGGCAATGTTATTACCAACAAAGCAAGCAAAAAGCCTTTGAACAATTCGCCGCCAGTGCCGGTATATTCAAACGCCTCATCATTCATATAAATGGAGCGCCAAATTTGCTTGCGAACATTGGTTCGCGCCCAAAAACGATATAGGGTTAAAGTTACAATGCCCAAAATGGTATTGATGAAACCTAGGCCAACAAAATCGCCGCCACTTATTTTATGGCCGAATTTTAGAGGTTCTCCATTTAACACGCTTTGTCCCGCTGAATTCTCTTGGCTTGATTGATCTGTCATTATTGGCCCCTTAAAGTCTAATTTGTGCCAATAAACCTCTATTATTTCAATTGCGCAAGCCTATATTAACAATCAACTGCAGATTGAATTAATTTATTTGTAATTGTCAAATGCGCGTGCAGGCAGTTTATGTGCCAGTAACAATAAAGACCAAGGCAGTAATAATGGCCGCAAAAACCATTCCTGTGATTAAGCCTAAGTTTCGTTTTGTCAAAGCAGCACCCATTTAGGCAGCTTTGGAATATCTATTCTTCTAGCGCCTTTATAACCAAGGACGAACTTAATAATTGCGGTAATATTACCGGCTCTTTTCGGTTCGGCAGATAGACAAGATACAGTGGAACGCCAATTCGTCCATGCGACGAAAGCGCACGGGCGATTATTTCGTCTTTCTTGGTCCAATCAGCCACTAGATAGGCAACATTTTTTTCCTTAAATGCCGCTTTAACTTTGGCGCTTTTAAAAACAGAATTTTCATTTACTTTACAAGTAATACACCAATCCGCAGTGAAGTTTACAAATACTATCTGCCCGCTTTCCTGCAATTCTTTGACTTTTTTGTCCGACCAAATTTGCGCACCTAATTCATTATTCTTATCTGCCTTTTGTGGCGCAGTTGCGGGGTTTTGCCAAATGTATAAGATAGAGGTGCCAAGCATTAGGGCAAATAGAATTCGGGTTAGTAAAATAGTGCGCTTGGCTGGATTTATTTTGCTCATGACAATCATGAAAACCAATCCAAACAAGGCCAAAAGCGCCATTAATAGAATTTGCGTGCCGCTACCACGATATAGAACCCACAATAGCCATATTGCAGTTAGGAACATTGGGACCGAAAGCCATTTTTTTACTTTTTCCATCCATGGCCCAGGTTTTGGCAAATAGGCCAATAGTTTCGGCGCAAATGTCAGAACCACAAATGGCATTGAAAAACCTATCCCAAGGGCGATAAAGACCAAAAGCCCCGCCATAGCCGGCGCAATTGCCGCAAACCCGAGCGCAGCGCCCATAAAAGGTGCGGTGCAAGGCGATGCGACAGCGACCGCCAGTGCACCATTTGAAAAAGCCCCTAGCCTATTATTCTGCATATTAGCTTTAGAACCAATGCCTTGAATACTCGCGCCAATTTCAAACAATCCGAGCAGATTTAGGCCCAAAGCAACTATCAAAAGCGTAATAAAGGTCAAGAAGATAGGATTTTGTAATTGATAGCCCCAGCCAATCCCTTCGCCCATTGCCTTTAAACCAAACAAAAGCGCACCAAGGCCAGTGAAAGTCGCAATAACTCCGAGGCCATAGAATATTCCGTAAGATTTCGCACTCAGACTGTCGCTATGCGCTAGTTTTGTAATCCCGATAATCTTCATGGCCAAAATTGGGAACACGCATGGCATTAAGTTCAAAATTAGCCCGCCGAGAAAGGCAAAACCAATCGCGCGCAAAAGCCCATTTATATCCAAAGCGGCCTCTAAGGTTTTACCCGAAACATTTGGCATTATTTCGCCGTTTTTGGCATTGATTTCGAAAAACTGGCTTTGGGTTTTGCCATCTATACGCAAAACGCCGCCAATATTTTCACCCAAAACTTTCGGATAGGATTGCGACTTAGTAAGGACTAGCGAAAGCCCATCATTTCCATATTCAAGAATTTGCGGCGCGGCATGATCTATCAAAGCGCCGCTTTCAATTTCAAATGGGAAAAATTGTGCGCCCTTAAAACCCTCTGGCAATTGGGTTTTTACCCCAAGGGCTAAATTTGAAACCTTGTCTTGAATAATTGCATTGCCATTTAGCGGTTTCGGCAGAGCGGCAAGCGCATTTTCGATTATTTGCGACTGGCTCGATTTAGTATTTTCTTCGCCAAGATTTATAATTATCTCTGTATCGGCCTCGCCAGGGATACAAACATCTTTACACTCAAGCCATTCGACACGCGCTTTTAGGACAATCGGCATAGAAACTTGAGGAGCAATCTCAATTTCTATTGGAAAAACGGCTTCTTTGGAATAGCCATAATTTATAAAGCCTTCATAGGGCAAAGCGCTTGGGCTGGGCCATTTAATTTCGCCAATTTTTACGCCCTCGGGAAGCGTCCATTTAATCCGTGTTTTATCGCCAACATCGCCCGGATTGCGCCAATAGGTATGCCAATCAGGCGCTATTTTTTGGACCAAAGCAATATGAAACTTCTCCCCTGTTTTCACGCTTTGATACTGAGAAATAAAAGAAATTTTTACATTCTCGCTGCCGACTTCATCGGCAAATGCACTCGGCCCAAGGGTTAGGCAAGCCAAGAAGATAGAAAGCATAGAAAATAGTTGGGAGAGGGTTTTAAATTTCATTTTCATTTCTCAATTTATTGGCGCATTCTATCAATTAGTAAACGCTATTTCCAACTTTCTAATCTAAATTGGCTTTTAATTCCATTAACTCGAACACAATTTATATATGCGAATTAAAATTGTTTTGTGCGCGAAATATTCTATGGTTTTTGCATAAAGGCTTTGGTGGTTAAAAATGGCAATAATACCAAGTGGTGCAAATTGGTGGTTTGATGACATCATAAAGGGCCGCACCTATGATTTTGGTGCCGCCGAAGTGACAGCCGAAGATATAGCCCTTTTTCACGAAAGATTTGCGCCGCATCTGCCACTAAAGGCGAATGAAGCCGGGCTTGAGCATCGCGGGCCGCGCGCCGCCGAAAGCCATATTTATGCATTGTGGCGGCGAATGTTATTTGACGAAACCCGAACTTGGCCAATTATCCGCCGCCTTAGTCAAGACAATCTACATTATTACCGCGCCTGTTACGCCGGCGATAGACTGCATGTTAGGCTGACCTTTAATTCGATAGAACACCGAAACGAGGAAGAAGGCGTTTTAATCGCAAGTCACGAAATTCTCGATGCCGAAGATTTATTAGTAATGAGTGTATTTACAAAGACCTTGATGGCGAAACGACCAAAAAAATAGCGCCGAAGCAAACCTCGGCGCTATAATTTCAGTTAAAAGCGTAAATTACACTATGCGTTAGCCGCAGCTTCGCCCAGTCTTAATGTTCTTTGCACTAGTTTTTGCCATTGCAGCAAAGAAACCAGATGCGAATAAATGCCGGCCAATGCACCTTTATTTTTTAGCTCCAAGAATTGTGCATCGCTTAGTGCATTGAGCTTTTCCTCAGAGATGCCAACATAATCAGCAACTTTAATAGGCTCGCCTTGTGTGCCATCTGGATTATTTGGGGTGAAAGTCACGGTCTTTTCTTCCATAAGATCAAAAGGCTCAATAATACTTACCCATTCTTCAGTGCCGCGTCTTTGACGTTCGAAGTCTTGCAGGAATTCCATCGCGCCATTGCAATAATCAGTTGGCTTCCCATCAACAAAAAGTGGCAAATCCGAATTTTCAGAAATCATAGGCGCGTCTTCATCGATACAAACTACAAAGTTATCAGCACCTTCATCTGCCGCGAAAATAAACGGATAGCGGCGGATAAAGGCCGGAACATAAGCGTCCATTTCCCAAAAGCCCTTGTCGTCAACAAAAAGGTTTTGATCGCCGCGCGCGCCCAAAACAGCAAGCGGGGTTTTCTTATCGGGGGCAAAGATAATTGGCATAGATGTTGAAGCAACGCCGAACTCTTGGACTGTCAAAGGAACCACATGATAGCCCGCAGCAAAACCAAACGGACGCTCAATATTCTTTAGACCCAATTTGCCATGCGCCTCTAAAGAAAGAGGTTGCGGGTTCTTATACATCATTACTTTGCCGGTTAATTCCGGCTGACCTTGCACTTCGCTCATATTAAAAACTCCAAATAATCTCGCGCTATTAGCGGTTTATAGACACTTTGCCAATCTCTTTGGCCTGTGCCATTGCAGTTAATGAAAAAAAGCCACTATTGAAAGCGCGAGTTAATTTATTTTATTCTCCCTAATTAGAAGGCGCACTTTCGCTTTTAGTTGACTTAGGCCCCGGCATAATTTTGATTATCTGCGCCTTGCTTGGATCAAAATATTGCTTTGCTAGTGCGCGTATCTGATCCAAAGTCACTTTTTCATATTGGCTCTTTGCACCGCGCAGGCGCACCAAGCGAACTGGATCAAAACTAGAATTTTCAAGTGCACCAAGCCACCATGGATTATTTGAAGTCGTTTCTTCAAAATCAGCCACCAGCGGAGTTTTAGCGCGCTTAAATAAATCGGCATCAATTTTGCCGTCGGCCAAGTCTTTGGCTATTTCTTCGACTTTGGCGATGTATTTGTCGGTTTCACCAGGCTTTAACTGCATTGACGCGCCCATTATCCCATAGTCTTTAAAGACGGAAGAAGGTGACCAAATCGAACCAGGGCTATAGGTTCCGCCCTCTTGCTCCCGAATAACTTCATTAAGCCGAACTTGGAAAATGCTTTCAAGAACGCGCAATGCCCGCGCGCGTTCGCCATCGCCGTATTCGCCAATTGGCCAGAATATCAAGCCCATGGATTGGTCATCGCGTCCTTCATGTTCTAGGACGGTGGTTGCACGACCCCTCGGGAAGCTCACGCGGCGCTCCATAGTTCGCGGATTTGGAACAGCAGCACGGCGCGGCAATGCCCCAAAAGTCGAAGCGACAGCACGGGTTGCCGCCTCGATTGTAGTATCTCCAACTACGATAACTTCAATTGCACCATTTGCGCGCGCACCATCAAGAATGCGCTTGGCATCATTGAGATCTAAAGCGTCAAATTGTTCGGGGGTTGGGAAAGCAAAGCGCGAATCACCAGAGCGCAAAATCTGCGTTCCTTTTGTGCCCCATACCGCACCTGGTGTTGAATTGATTTGGCGGTAAATTGCATCCTTCGACGCTTTTAGTCGGGCAAAGCCATCTGGTCGCCATTTAGCATCGGTTAGATATGCGGCATAGATTTGCATTTGCAAAGTCAAATCATTTGGCGTTGTTGATCCAGCAAATTCAAAAGCATCTTCGGCAACGCCGAAACCTGTGCCGACAGATTTACCTGACAAAGTTCGCGATAGAGCGTCAACGTCAAAGCGGCCCAATCCTCCGGCAATAAATGATGCCTGAATTGCCGTATCATTAGCAGGGTTCCCAAGCGGAATAGCTAATGAGCCTTCGCCAAAACGAACTTTTACACGAACCCTTCCTGCCTCAAACTTTGTTGGTTTGACAATTAGGCGCACATTATTGGCAAACTTAATTTGGGTCACGCCAATATCGGAGAGAAGTTTTCTTTCACTGACAACCCCCATGCGTCCAAAATTAGTATAGTCCCATTGCTTTGTGGCTTCTCTAACTGGTGGCGGCACATTTGTCGCGCGAACTTTTTGCCAATGTTCGGCAATCAATTTTTCGCCGTTTTCGATTGGGCTAGATGCCGACATAAACAATTGTGGCAATTTATCGCCCCAAGTTTCCTTTAGTTCTTTTAGGGCATCTTCAGGTTTTAGGGTCGGTGCTATGCGGTTAAACCACGCCAATTCATCTTCGTCCGAAGTATATACGCTATCATTATCAAATGCGCCTACAATAGCATTAGCAATATCGGCCGAACGGCGCGCATTTTTTTGCGTAGCCGCGCGATTATAGGATTCGCGCAATCTTGCTAAAGCTGCGACAAATTCTTCTTGGGTAAAGCCATATTGAAGCGCGCGGCGAAGTTCGGTGTCACCGATCTCAAGCGCCTCTTTCCACTTGCTAATGTCTTTGGCACTAATTTCCATTGTTGCCGCAGCAACAGATTTTGCAAAGCTAGAATCGCCGACCGATGCGCCAAGAATCGGTGAGCCTTCTTTGCGCGCAATACGCTCTAAACGCTCATTGAGCATGCTCTCAGCAAGACCACGCAATGCAAATTTACGCCGAATTTGCGAAGTATCTGGGTAATTAATATATTCGCGAGGCTGGGTTAAAGTAATTGATGTTGGTAATTGCGGCTCGATATTTAAGGTAATTGCCCCGGGATTTGACACCAATTTACCCAAATCAGGATCTTTAGGGCTTGGCGCCTTTGCGGTCCAATCATTAAATTGGGCCTTTAATAGGTTTTCAGCTGTAGCGGTATCAATATCGCCGACGATTGCGATAAAAATACGCGACGGATGGTAAAAATCGTTATAGAGCTCAACAAAACGCTCCCTTGGTGCAGTGGTTACAACTTCCATTTTGCCAATCGGAAGCCGCTCCGTAATCAAAAGACCTTTGAAAGTAGCATTCAAATAAGCGCGAAACGAACGATAGCCAGGGTTTTCGCGCGTGCGCTCTTCGCCAACTATAACACCGCGCTCACGGTCTATTGCAGAGGCATCCATTAGCAACCGCCCCGCAGTTTCGCGCATCAGCTTTAGGCCCAAATCAAGTTTTTCGGCCTTTGGCATATCAAGGCGATAAACCACCTCATCAAAACTTGTATAGGCATTTGTATCTGCGCCAAATGCCAAACCTTCGCGCGATAGGATTTTATCCATTTCGCCTTCTGGAACATTTTCGGAGCCGTTAAATGCCATATGCTCTAAGAAGTGCATTAGGCCGCGCTGATTTTCGGCCTCATTAAGAGAGCCAGCACCAACGCGCATACGAATAGCGACTTCGCCTTTTGGCGTAGGCCATTTTTGAATGCCATAGCGAACGCCATTGGGCAAAGTGCCATATTTAACCGATGAATCAGGCGCAAAATCCTTGTAGCGCTCTTGGGAGAAGCCCGGCAAAGGCGCGATTTGCGCGAAAACCAAATTTGGGGCAATCGCAATTCCAAACGAAAATAATGCAATTGATGAAAGCATTTTCGCACGAATTGAAAAATTGCGCTTGGTTTTTGGTTTAATATTCATTCTATTGCTCCCGATTGTGATATAGTGCCCTTATCGTTTTTCGATACATATTTCGATACTAGGGGCATTGTGTTTTCGTCAAGTTAAAAATTATACAGGTGGATTTTTCAAATTACTCTGGCTCAAATAAATCCTCTATTTTGCTTTCAAAAATTGCCGCAAGCTTGAAAGCCAAAGGCAAAGACGGATCGTATTTACCAGTTTCAATGGCGTTTATAGTCTGCCGCGACACCTCCAAGGCATCAGCCAAATCCTGCTGGGACCAGTTTTTGTGCGCACGCATTATTTTGAGGGAGTTTTTCATTTATTGCCCCAATCTCTATGAACGCTGCTTCCACCACGCGGCCCAATGTATCATATAGCCAAAACCGGCAAAGGTAAGGCAAGTTGTTACCCCAAGCTCGAAGCCATAATTTTCTGCGCCCGGAATGCCTGATGATATTGCGCCGACCACAGAACCATCAAAGAGAATGTTCAAAACTGCCAAAACCATGGCAAGTAAGAGCCCAATGCTACCGCCAAAAAACCAAGCGATTTTGTGTGCCTCTTTTGACGCTTCATCAATCTTTTTCCACCATGAAATAATGAGCGGTATTCCAAGTATGCAGCCTAGCACGCCCATTAAATTAATTACCAAAAGCAATTCACGAATGATGTTTTCGCCCTTTGCGATTTTATAGCCGCCCCAAGCACCAATCACGAGCGATAACAGAATATATGCCGCATAGATTATCTTTATGTTTTTCAGTTTCATTTTGGACACTCTCTCTAGATGACAAGCATCCTTTACAAGGGTGAGCCAATTATGTCAAGCATCATTTACATATTGATTGGTTTACTTAACTTTTATGACACTTTTAAATCAATTAGCCGATTTCTTGTCGTGCCTCGCGAAACTTAAGCCATGTAACCAAAAGTGCAACTTCGCGAAAAAATATAAGCGACATAAACACAAACATAGCGCCATTCTTGAATTCTTCTTGAGCCTCGCGTTTACTTTCCTCAATGGCGGCACTAATATGCGTTGCATATTCACCTTTAAAATGAAGGGCTTGCTTCATTAATTGAATGCTATATTTTCCATCAAATAAATGCTCTTGCATTGTATTGCTAAATGACAATGCGAATAAAAATACGGCCGCAAACAAAATTGAATAAATCACAGTCCACGAATTTAAATGAATAGTAACTTCGCTTGCAAATTCTTTTGAGTTCTCAAAATTGGCAAGAAACTTTTCGTCTTTATAAAGGCGTCTTGTGCCAAATATTATCACCATCAAAGCAATAAAAGTCGCAAATAAGAGGGCGCTAATTGTTTTGTATTCGCTTTCAGAAGCGTTTTCGTTCCAGCCTTTTTCCCACCAATAAATTGTGGTTATTGGGGAAAGAAACCACTCATAGATGAATGTGGTGGCAATTATTAAAAAGCTGACCAAAATTGCTAAAAGCAATATTTTCTCAGTCTTATTCAAACCCACCAAATTTATTTTTCGCTTATTTAGCTTTGTATCCAAAACAAAATCCCCTTTATTGTTCGTTTCTATGTTCCCAAAAATTCATCAAAGTCTTTTATCAATGCGGGTATGCATTTTGCCACAATTTCCCCGCCTTGTTCTTTGGTCGCTTGGGTTGGATCAGAGCCCATGCGCCCGTCAAAAAAGCGCCCCCTAAAATCCCCAGCATCTCTTATCGGGCCCGTGGCGGCAATTTTTGGCTCTAGAGTAACATTGCGCAAGCCTTCGCGCTCGGGATAGCCCCAATAAGTAATCGCCACCTCCGACGCTGTGGCATGACTGCCGTGGCCCACTGGATACATATCCGAGCAGAATTTAAATATTTCGGGTAAATCCCACCAATTTGAAAGATGATGCGCAAATGGGCATTTTTCGCCCTTTAGAGAATATTGCATATAGCTTTCGGAAAATGCCGCCTGAATAGTTGCCACATTTCCGCCGTGCCCATTTAGCCAATAAATATGCGTAATCCCCATATTAGCAAGACACATTGTCCAATCATGCATTGCCGCAATCATGGTCGATGGGCGCAAAGATAAAGAGCCGCCAAAGCCCAAATGATGCTGCGCCATTCCTACGCTAAAAGTTGGCGCTATTAGAATATCATTGCTCTTTTCAGCCTCCAAAGCGATTATTTGCGGGCACAATGCATCGGTCCCGACTAGGCCAGTTGGGCCATGCTGCTCATGGCTACCGATTGGAATAATTATCCCGGTTTTGCCAGATTTAATGCGGGCTTCGACTTCGGCCCAAGTTGCGGTTGATAAATGCATTTTCTTAACCCTATTTGATGCGACAATTTATACCATTTGACATTAATCAGTTTGGGAATAGATTAAAGTCAAGATTGCATAGAATTGGAATTTAATTTGCCGCCACTAAGCCATATTGAAGAAGTATATTCCGCGCTCGAGCAAACGAATAGCGCGGCGACTTCTGCAATTTCTGCCTCATGGCGGCGTTCGGCAATTCATTATGGCCTTGATCCGTCTAGGCATAAAGCCCAAAATCTTGTTACCGAAACCGAACTGGCAGTGGCGCGCGAAGCTAATGATCTATTATTAAGGGTATCAAGCCCGATAATGGACAATGTGTTTAACGCAGTCGGTCAAAATGGTTGTCTGGTTGCCCTTGCTACTTCAAATGGACTTGTCATAGAGCGCCGCGCAATCGCAGGCGAAGCAAATTTTTTTGATGACGCACGGCTAGTGGCGGGTGCAAATTGGCACGAGGCTATAGAGGGGACAAATGGCATTGGAACCTGTCTTGCCGAAGGGCGCGCAATAACCATTTATCGCAATCAACATTTTCATGTCGGCAATGTTGAAATGTCTTGCATGGATGCGCCAATTCGCGACCATTTGGGCCGCTTGATGGGCGCACTTGATGTTTCTATTTGCCAAAAAGACCATAGCGAGGCCACCGCAAATCTTATTTCGCATATAGTCAAAAACGCCGCGCGGGACATCGAAAGCAATTATTTTTGCCATAAATTCTCGCGCGCAAGAATTATCCAAGCGGGGGCAAATAATACTATTTCTCCCGCGCTTTTGGCGGTTGATAATGATGATTTGATTTTGGGCGCAACTTATGGGGCACGAAAAGCATTGGGCCTGAGCGACGAAATTGTAAACGCAAATCTTCCTGCATCGGATTTTTTAGGCATCAATATCGCCTATGAAAATTCAAACGAAATTATTGATAGCGAACGCGCCATCTTAAGGCGTGCATTGGCGCGTTCGAATGGCAATATTGCGAAAGCGGCGCGCGCACTCGGCATTGGGCGGGCAACATTTTATCGCCGTATGAATAAGGCGGGCCTTTTTTAGCAGCCATAAACAATTGAAATTAAAGCAATAAAATAAATGTGTCTCACGAGTGATACACATTCAAAATTCAATCTTATTGCCCTATATTGATGTTATTACGATACCAATTCATTCTTTGACCACGGCAATCATAGCCGATTAACAAGGGATGAAAAAATGACACAAGAACTTAAATCGCCATATAAGGCACGCTATGAAAACTATATTGGCGGCAAATGGACACCACCAAAATCTGGCAAATATTTTGACAATCTCTCGCCAATCAATGGCAAAAAAATCTGCGAAGTTGCGCGCTCAAATGCCGATGATATCAACGCCGCTCTAGATGCCGCGCATGCCGCAAAAGACGCGTGGGGCAAAACTTCGGTTACTGAACGCGCGATTATTCTCAACAAAATCGCCGATCGCCTTGAAGCCAATTTGCCCGCACTTGCTTTGGCCGAAACTTGGGATAATGGCAAAGCAATCCGTGAAACAACTTATGCTGATATGCCGCTTGCGATTGACCATTTTCGCTATTTCGCGGGCGTTATTCGCGCCGAAGAAGGCTCGATTGGCGAGATTGATCATGACACTGTGGCTTATCATTTCCGCGAGCCTTTGGGCATAGTCGGCCAAATTATTCCATGGAACTTCCCAATTTTAATGGCAGTTTGGAAAATCGCCCCAGCCTTGGCGGCGGGCAATTGCATTGTCTTAAAACCAGCCGAGCAAACCCCCTCAAGCATTTTGGTTTTGATGGAATTAATCGAAGACCTTTTGCCGGCTGGCGTTCTAAATATAGTCAATGGCTTTGGACTAGAAGCCGGCAAGCCATTGGCATCATCGAATAGAATTGCCAAAATTGCCTTTACTGGTGAAACCTCGACTGGCCGCCTAATCAGCCAATATGCGAGCGAAAACCTTATTCCTGTAACTTTGGAACTTGGTGGTAAATCGCCAAATATTTTCTTTAAAGACGTTGCCGACGAAGACGATGCATTCTTTGATAAGGCAATTGAAGGCTTTGTATTGTTTGCCCTCAATCAGGGTGAAGTTTGCACCTGCCCTTCGCGCGCCCTTATCCATGAGGACATCTATGACAAATTCATGGAGCACGCATTAAAACGGGTCGCGGCAATTGTCCAAAAAAGCCCACTTGATATGAATACTATGATGGGCGCACAAGCTTCATCTGAACAAAAGGAAAAAATCCTTTCTTATTTGGATATTGGCAAACAAGAAGGCGCAGAAGTGCTTATTGGTGGCGCGGTGGCGAAAATGGAAGGTGAACTAGAAGGTGGCTATTATATCCAGCCAACCGTTTTCAAAGGCCATAACAAAATGCGCATTTTCCAAGAAGAAATTTTTGGCCCTGTGGTTTCTGTGTGCACATTCAAGACCGATGAAGAAGCACTCGAGATTGCCAATGATACGCTATATGGGCTTGGCGCGGGCGTTTGGTCACGCAATGCCAATACTTGCTATAGATTTGGACGCGCAATCAAAGCCGGCCGTGTATGGACCAATTGCTATCACGCATATCCAGCAGGCGCGGCATTTGGCGGCTATAAACAATCGGGCATAGGCCGCGAAAACCATAAAATGATGCTTGATCATTATTCACAAACAAAAAACCTATTGGTTAGCTATAATCCAAATAAGCTAGGTTTCTTCTAGAATATTTGGTAAAGTTTGCGCCGACAAATAGTCCCATTTTTGTCGGCGCAAAGCCTTTTTGGAGGGCAATATGGATATTCCTAAACGTGTAATAGCAACTGATGCCGCAATAGAATTATTGCGCGAAATCCACCAAGACTACACCGATGTTCTATTCCATCAATCAGGTGGTTGTTGCGATGGTTCTAGCCCAATGTGCTATCCGAAAGATGATTTCAAGCTTGGCCAAAATGATGTGTTGCTTGGCGATATCAACGGCACGCCAGTTTATATTTCAGGATCACAATTTGAAGTTTGGAAACATACACAATTGATTTTGGACGTTGTCCCAGGGCGCGGCGGAATGTTCTCGCTTGATAATGGGCGCGAAAAGCGCTTTTTAACTCGATCAAGGCTTTTCACACCAGAAGAGCAATCGCAATTAGAATTACTGCCGCCAAATACCTAGGGTCAGGACTTAGTCCTTAGTCTAAATTGCAAATCAAAAAAATTCCGATTAAGTGAAAGAATAGACTTCACCGCAATAGAACGGCAGACAACTAAACAAGGTAGGGAAACAAAATGGCAATCTATCAACCGCCCGCAGAATTTGCAGCCAAAGCGCTAATTAACCGCGAACAATATGAAGAGATGTATGCGCATTCGATTAAAGATCCGACAAGCTTTTGGGCCGAACAAGCGCGCCGCCTTGATTGGGCTAAATTTCCCACCAAAATCAAAAACACAAATTACAACGAAGATAATTTTGGAATTGAATGGTTTTCAGATGGCGAATTAAATGTCTCCTATAATTGTATAGATCGCCATCTTTCTTTGCGGGCTAATCAAACTGCAATCATTTGGGAAGGCGATGATCCCAGCCAAAGCCGCCATATTACCTATAAAGAACTGCACGTTGAGGTTTGCCGCATGGCAAACGTCCTCAAGGATTTGGGCGTAAAAAAGGGCGATAGAGTAACTCTCTATTTGCCAATGATTCCCGAGGCAGCCTATGCAATGTTAGCCTGCGCACGGATTGGGGCAATCCATTCAATTGTCTTTGGCGGCTTTAGCCCTGATAGCTTGGCCTCGCGCATTGAAGATTGCGATAGCAAACTATTAATTACTGCTGATGAAGGGGTTCGCGGCGGCAAGAAAATACCTTTAAAGGCGAATTGCGACGCGGCAGCGACCCATATAAACTGCCTAGAGAAAATCCTTGTAATCAAGCACACCGGCGGCAATGTCGCCATGCAATCTGGACGCGATGTCTATTATCATGATGCCGTAAAAAGTGTCTCCGATGATTGTCCTGTCGAAAATTTCAATGCTGAAACGCCACTTTTTGTTCTTTATACATCGGGTTCAACCGGCAAACCAAAAGGCGTTTTGCATACCACCGGCGGGTATTTACTTCATGCCGCTTTAACCCATCAATATATTTTCGATTATAAAGAGGGTGATATTTATTGGTGCACCGCAGATGTTGGTTGGGTCACTGGTCATAGCTATATTGTCTATGGCCCGCTTGCCAATGGCGCTACGACCTTAATGTTTGAGGGTGTACCAAACTATCCAGATGCCTCTAGGTTCTGGCAAGTAATTGACAAGCATCAGGTCAATATTTTCTATACCGCGCCAACTGCACTTCGCGCGCTTATGCGTGAAGGCGATAAATTTGTGCGAACAACTTCGCGCAAATCTCTAAGGGTTTTGGGTTCAGTCGGCGAGCCTATAAATCCTGGTGCATGGGAATGGTATAATAGTGTGGTTGGTGATGGCCGCTGCCCAATTGTTGACACTTGGTGGCAAACTGAAACTGGCGGCATTTTGATTTCGCCGCTTCCTGGCGCGATCGCTACTAAACCCGGCTCTGCGACCTTGCCATTTTTCGGCGTAAAACCTGCCTTGGTCGATTCTGAAGGTAATATTCTAGAAGGCGCCGTTTCGGGCAATCTAGTAATTACTGACAGCTGGCCCGGGCAAATGCGCACAGTCTATAATGACCACAAGCGCTTTTTTGAAACTTATTTCACTACTTTCAAAGGTTATTACTTCACCGGTGACGGCGCAAGGCGCGACGATGATGGCTATTATTGGATTACTGGGCGGGTTGACGATGTTATAAATGTATCTGGTCACCGTATGGGAACCGCCGAAGTTGAAAGCGCTTTAGTGCTTCACCCGCTTGTTTCAGAGGCTGCGGTTGTCGGCTATCCACACGATATCAAAGGCCAAGGCATTTATGCCTATGTAACCCTTAATGCGGGCGAAGAACCATCTGACGAATTACGCAAAACTTTGGTTGCATGGGTGCGCGAACAGATTGGGCCAATTGCAACACCTGACAAAATCCAATTTGCCCCCGGCCTGCCAAAGACTCGCTCCGGAAAAATTATGCGCCGGATTTTGCGCAAAGTAGCCGAAGATGATTTTGGAAGTTTGGGCGACACCTCCACCTTGGCCGACCCAAGCGTGGTTGATGATTTAATAAATAATCGCCAAAACCGCATTCATGG
>CAYTWK010000016.1:0-18012 GCA_964442095.1 uncultured Caulobacteraceae bacterium
CCAACTGGTACCGCAAAGACAAATCCGAAACCCGAATAAATGCGGCTCAAATCGACGAAGCCGTTGAAAATTCGCTACAGAGACTGCAAACTGATTATATCGATTTATACCAAATTCATTGGCCCGATAGGCCGGTTAATATGTTTGGCGCGTTTCTTTATCAACATGCGGAGACCGAATTTGTAGCCTTCGAAGATACTTTGGCCGCGCTCGAAAAACATATTAAGAAAGGCAATATACGCTATATTGGGGTGTCCAACGAAACCCCTTGGGGCGTTATGAAATATATATCCGAAAGCGAATCTAAAGGCTTGCCGCGCATTGCTTCCATTCAAAATGCCTATAATTTAGTGAATCGGCAATTCGAAACCGGTCTTTCAGAAATAGCCCACCGCGAAGATGTCGGCCTTTTGGCATATTCACCTCTCGCCCAAGGTGCTTTGACCGGCAAATATTTACATGGCGCAAGGCCAGAAGGCGCTCGGTTGACCCTTTTTGACCGCGGCCAAAGATATGAAACACCATCAGCAGATATTATGATTGAAAAATATGTTAATTTAGCAAAGGAAAATGGGCTTTTGCCTTCGCATCTTGCTCTAAGATTTGCCGCAGAACGCGACTTTATGACTTCGGTTATTATTGGTTCCACCAAGATGGAGCAATTAAAAGAAGACATAGCAGCATTTGATATTCCATGGACAAAGGAGCTTGAGAAAGAAGTGTTCAACCTCCATAAATCGTGCCCAAATCCTTGCCCATAATCAAAGAGCCTTAAAAGTGAAGCGGCTTTTTATTGGAATTAAAATACCAGATATGGTTTCGGATACTATATTGCCATTGCAAAGCGGTGTGCGAGAGGCGCGCTATAGTCCCAAGGAAAATTTTCATATAACTTTGAGATTTATTGGTGATTTGAATTTTCAAGAAACGGAAGAATTGGCACAAAAACTATATGATATAAAGCATGCACCATTTTACCTACAACTAAGAGGCATTGGCTTTTTCGGCCATGAAAAGCCGCATTCTATCCACGCAAATTTAGTTGAAAGCGAAAATCTCTTTGCTCTCGCTAAAAAATGCGAAAGTGTGTGCCGTAAATTGGGCCATGAGCCAGAGAGCCGCAAATATACACCACATGTCACTTTGGCATATCTTGGGCGAAATGCCGAACTTAGAAATGTTCTAGAGTGGCAAGCACGAAATAACCTTTATAGAAGTGAAGAATGGCAAGTGGATAGGTTTTATCTGTTTTCTTCTTATATGGGAAACGGCCCAAGTTATTATGAAATAGAGGCCGAATATGAGTTAAAGCTATAGATATTTTCCCAAAGCTAGTTTATTTTCGACGAAATTATTTGATATAGAAAGAAATTTTAATGACATATCCAACTGGAACCTTGATGAGTGGTAAACGTGGCCTTGTGATGGGTGTCGCCAATGACAAATCAATTGCATGGGGCATTGCGCAGCAATTGGCGGCACAAGGCGCAGAGCTTGCATTCACTTATCAAGGCGAAGCATTAGAGAAGCGCATGCGCCCATTGGCCGAAAGCGTTGGCTCTAAATTTATTGTTGAATGTGATGTTACAAATGATGAGGCAATGGACAAAACGTTTGCCGAACTTGAAAAGACTTGGGGCAAATTAGATTTTTTGGTTCATGCTATCGCCTTTTCTGATAAAAATGAGCTTCAGGGGTCGTTTGTTGAAAATACAACCCGTGAAAACTTCCTAAGAACTATGGATATTTCGGCCTATTCTTGGGTCGCGGTTGCCAAGCGCGCCGAAAAGCTAATGGAAAAAGGCGGATCTATGGTCACGCTTTCTTATCTAGGTGCCGAGCGCGTTATTCCATCTTATAATGTTATGGGCGTTGCAAAGGCGGCCTTAGAGGCGGCAACTAGATATATTGCCCGCGATCTTGGGCCAAAGGGTATTCGCGTAAATGCGATTTCAGCAGGGCCGATGCGCACGCTTGCACTAGCAGGCATTAAGGGTGGCCGCGATTTAGTTGGCACTGGGCGCGAATGGTCATTAATGAAAGAAGATACCACTATGGAAGGGATTGCCGGCTGCGCACTTTGGCTATTATCGGATATTGGCGCCAGCACTACCGCCGAAGTTATCCATGTTGATGCGGGCTTCCATGTGGTTGGCGTGCCCGATATGGTCAGCGAATAGCGATTTAGACAAAAAGACTAGAAAATTTAAGACCAGAATCAAGCCTTGCGCCAAAAATGGTCGTAAGCTTTGTGATTTTTTTGCAAAGGTTAACAAAATACCTTGACTTATTAACTATTTGTTCTTATATTGTTCCTTGAAAAGGTTAATTGGCCAAAATGCCAATGCCAAAGCAGGAATTAATATTATGAAGTCGGTCCTAAACCCAAAATTTCCGCCCAGTTCTGCGCAATTGAACTATCTTGGAAAGCTTACTGGAATTCGGGGGCAAACGCGCCTTAGCCGCTATGTCGCTCGGCGTTTAGGCCGTCCTGCACCAGAAGTTGGTGGGCCATTGGTTACTAAATTTGACGTTTCAAAAGCCATAGATTTTGAAATCAAGGAGCGTCAGAGCATTATCTAATTTATTTAATTATTTCAGGACTGCCGGCGAAAGTTCGATATAGACCTATTGCTGCGTCTGTATGCCGAGCTTGTGACGAAAGGCGGGTTTGGCGTGCGCTGGCGTAGTCTCTATCGGCCTCTACGCCTTCTTTAATTGAGACAATTCCGGCCTTTAGTGAAACATCAGTAGCGTCACGTCTTTGCTTTGCAGCAATTTCAGCCGCAACAGCGGCGCTTGCGCGTTCCTTTCCTTGGGCATACGATGATAATGCGGCTTGACCCTCGGCTATAGCGCCCAAAGTCACTTGGCGATAATTCAATAATGCCTGCTCGAACCTTTCATTAGACACTTTTAGGCTTGCTCGTCTTCGCCCTAAATCAAATAGAGGCATATCAATGCTTGGCGTTATTGTGCTGCGGCCAATAGATTGGGCAATCGGGTTTCCCGATACCGCAGACAAAAGCGAAACCACGCCCGAAATTGAAACACTTGGGTATAAATCCGCTTTAGAAATACCAACCGCGGCCGCTTGCAAAATTGCCGCCTGCTCAGCTTGGCGAACATCAAGGCGACGGCGCACAAAATCCGCAGGAACCTCTGAAATATCGGGGGCATTTGACGGAAACGAATATTCAAAATTACTTTTAGAATTTAGCAAAGCATCAAGCGAACCGGGCGTAACGCCGCGCAAAATCGCAATCCTATCTAGGCCAGCACGAACTTGCAAAATCGCGTCAGGGATTTGCGCCCTAACGCCAGCGGCAGCCGAACGCGCAAATGATTCTTCGGCCAAAGAAATTAGACCAACCCGCAAGCGTTCTTTAGAAATCTGCGCCAAAGTCTCTGCGCGCTCTAGGTCTTCTTGCAAATACTTAAGCCTTAATTGAGAAGCACGCAAATCAACATAACTTGCGGCTAAATCGCCTATTAAAGCGATTTTTGCCGCCTCTAGTCCAATTTCAGCCTGCGCCTCGTTCGCTTTTGCGCCAGCCAAGGACGCACCTAATCTTCCCCATAATGGAACCTCCCAAGAAGCGCGGACGAATGACGTGCTCGTGGTCTGGCTATCAATCGGCTGCCCATTAGCTTGAATTAGGTCTGGACCTGAAACCGCACCGGTTTGTGTAGCGCTTGCGCCAATGTCCAGTCTTGGTGCAAAACCCGCAATTGTTGATCGCCCAAGCGCACGAGCCTCTCTGACTCGCGATTGCGCCAATGCCAGACTTATACTTTCGGACTTTGCGTCCTCTACAAGACGGGTTAGGGTTTCATCGGCAAATTTTTGCCACCATGCAATGCTCGCATCACTTTGGGCAACTGGCGCATCACGAAATTCTTCAATCGAAACTTGTGGTGCCGGAATTGGCTTAATAGCGCTCGGCAAAGCATTCTTAAGTTTTGCGCCGCCATCAGAAAGACTAGCGCAACCGCCGAGTGATAAAATCAAAATTGCCGAGATAATACCAGATGATACGCCGGCGCGCTTTTTCAAAGCGAACTTATCTCCTTGCATGCGGCCAGAAATATAAGAATTTTCTTGTTTCAATTTCAAATCACCCTAATTGTAGAATTCATATACTAATCTATTGATTTGTTCGGCTTTGCATCAATTATTATAGCTAGAAACATTCAAAAATTTACATCAAAAGACTTGACCAAAAACGATAATACGAATATGCGAACGAACATTCGTTTTTTTTATTAGAGGTTATATTGCGCACCGTCAACCCACAAAAAGCTGAAATGCGTCGCAGAGAAATCTTGCTAGCGGCGCGATCTTGTTTTGAAAATCGTGGCTTTCATTCCACGACAATGGCCGAAATCTGCGCGGCGGCCAATATAAGCGCGGGTGCGCTTTATCGCTATTTTGATTCAAAGGAAATGATAATTCATGCCATGGCCGAAGATGAGATGGCAGGTGTAAAGGATAATATTGCGGAAACAATTCGCGCAATTGAAATGGGCAAAGACCCCCTTTCAACATTGGACGCATTCTTTGAAGATACAATTATGCATTGCTTCAGCAAAGAACAATGCGCTATGGCCGCAGAATTAATTGCAGAGGCTATGCGCAATCCAAAATTTGCCGAAAGTGCAAAGGAAGCATATCTCGAATTAAACTCTAATATGGTCTCACTTTTTGCACTCTTGAAGCAAAAAGGCCTAATTTACGAACACCTAGATCTTAAAGAAGCAGCGTCCGTGATTATGGCGGCAATTGACGGTTTGGTTTTGCGAACCGCATTTTGCACCGATATCGACGCCAAAACTAGCACGCTTTGGATTAAAAACCTCGTCCATCAATATCTAATTGTTTCCCCCCAATCATCAAATAATAATAGAGTTTCCAATGCCCGATAGAAAAAATTACAAATCCACAGCAGCAATATTGATGGTCGCTATAATGGCTTTCACAGGCGCGTGCTCGCAAGGTAATAATGCCAATGACAAGGGCAAAAATGAGAGCAAGCTAAAGGGTCCAGGTCGCAAACCTCAAGCGGTCTCAATAGCCCAAGTAACGCGGACCGACTTAACGCCGCATGTTATTATTGCTGGCCAAGTTCAAGCAGTTAATGAGGCTAGGGTCTTCCCAACTTCGCAAGGCGCGAGGGTAATGCAATTACTTGCCGATGCTGGTGATTATGTTAATGCAGGTCAAGCGCTGGCACGCCTTGATGCACGCCAAACCAATGCCGATTCTGAGCTGTTGGCAGCCCAAGTTCGCCGCGCACGCACTGCTTTAGCCGAGGCTGAAGTTGCTGTCCGTTCGGCACGGGAAAATTTGGTGCGCGGCACATCTGGACCTAAAGAATCTGCGCTTAATATCGAACCAGCTCAAATTGCGGCACGTGAAGCAAAGGCTCAATATGATAGAGCTATATCTACTAATGATATTGGTGTATTATCAAAGGAAGAAATAGAGCGCAGGCGCGCTGCTTGGCAGACCGCCGAAGCAAGGCTAAAGGCGCAACAAGGTGATATAGTCGCCATTATGGATTCGCGCCGCCAAGGTGTAAATCAATCAGTTGCGCGCCTAGAGGCGGCACGCGCCGATTTGTCGGTTGCTTTAGCGCAGCAGGCCCAATCAAATTCACGGCAAATGGGCGGCATCGTTAGCGCGCCAACTAGCGGCCTTATTACATCGCGCAACGTTTCCGTCGGCGACATTGCCGGCGCATCGGGGCTACCGATGTTCACAATTGTTTCTGGCGGCGCACTTGAAGTCGCAGCCGAAATTTCAGAAGCTGATATATCGAGGCTTTCGCAGGGAATGAGCGCCCAATTCAAGGCGCCAGATGGAACTTTTGTTAATGGTGTTCTTCGCAGACTTCCGGCGCAAATAGACCCGCAAAAGCGAACCGGCATTGCAAGATTCACTCTTGAACCATCGTCGTCAATCAAAGCTGGTGTTTTCTTGAATGGCGAAGCAAAAGGGAGCGTTCGCTCTACAAGCACTATTCCATCATCAGCCATTCTCTATGACAGAGAGGGTGCATCAGTTTTTGTTATGCTTCCTGATGAAACTGTCACTAAACAAAAAGTTCTTTTGGGTGGTCGTCAAGGTGACTTAGTTGAAATCGTATCTGGCCCAGCGGTTGGTTCTTGGATTGTAACTGCTGGCGCTTCTTTCTTGGCAGAAAAAGAAAAAATTAGCCCAGTTAAGACAATTCAAAATGTCGCGCCAAAGTCTGCACCTGCACCGATTTTGCCGGCACCTCCTCAAAACAAACAATAGGGTAGTATAATGCGCAATATTTCATCATGGGCAATTAAGAACCCGATACCACCTATTGTATTGTTTTTCATCCTTACAATTATGGGGCTCGGATCCTTTTTTAAGCTACCGATTAATTCTAATCCCGATATTAATTTTCCGGCATTTGGTGTTGATGTTTCAATGCCTGGCGCTGCGCCATCGGAAATTGAAAATCAGATTACCATAAAAATCGAAGGCGCACTTGCGGGAATTGACGGCGTTAAAAAGGTCAATTCGACTGCAATGACTAGCCATTCTAGCACATTTGTTGAAATGCAAATCGGCAGCGACATTTCAAAAGCGGTGGATGATGCGCGCGCGGCAGTTGCCCAAGTGCGCGGCGAATTGCCGGACGGCGTTATGGAGCCAATTGTTCAAAGATTTGACTTTAACTCGCAAGAGCCATTGGGTATTTATGCAGTTAAAGCGCCAAAGCTTTCACCCGAAGATTTATCGTGGCTAATTGATAGAGAAATTTCACGCCAATTACTGTCGGTAAAGGGCGTCGGCCAAGTTAACCGCTTCGGTGGCTCTGACCGGCAAATCAAAGTAGAAATAGACCCAGGTCGCCTGAATGCATTTGGCGCAACCCCTAGCGATGTTACACGCGCACTTCGCGCCCAAAATATTGATGTGCCGGGCGGCATGGCCGAAACTGGCTCTGGTCAACAAATTATTCGCACAATGGGCTCTGCTGGCAGCGTTGAGGAATTAGCAAGAACACCTGTTATTCTTGGTGGTGGTCGCACTATAAGGCTTTCCGATATTGCTGATGTGCATGACTCCGGCTCCGACATTACGGGCGTGTCACGTTTTAATGATGCTCCAACAACAATGTTTGAAGTGCAACAAACCAAATCCGCATCAACCCTTAGAAGCCACCGACTTGTTGTTAAAAAGCTAGATGAGTTTATGAAGGCAAATCCCGATATTCAAATCGTGCCGGCCTTCACACCTGCGGACTATGTTCAAGTTGATTATGATTCATCATTGAAAACAATGTTTGAGGGCGCGCTATTGGCGACCCTTGTGGTTTCGGTTTTCTTGGGCGGTTGGCGCACAATATTAAAAGCCGCAGCGGTTTTGGCAATTGTGCTATTTGGCGGCGCGTTCATTTATGAAAAACTTACCGAAAAGCACATTGGTGAAGTTCCAATTCTCGCGGTATTCACGATATGTATCGCAATTTTTTCCCTTTATCGAAAAGAGGGACGGGCGACATTTCTGGCGGCCATCGCAATTCCGCTCTCGACCATTCCGACTTTCTATTTCATGGAATTGCTTGGGTTCACTTTAAATGGTGTAACTCTAATGGGTCTTGGTTTGGTTGCCGGTATTTTGGTTGACGACGCAATCGTTGAAATTGAAAACATTGAGCGTCATATTCAAATGGGTAAGACGCCTTTCCAAGCTGCATTAGAAGCCGCCGACGAAATTGGCCTTGCGGTTGTGGCTACGACTTTTACAATTGTCGCTGTGTTTGTCCCAGTTAGCTTTATGACGGGGATTGTCGGCCAGTTCTTTAAATCATTCGGGATAACTGTCGCAATTGCTGTTATTTTCTCGCTTTTAGTGGCGCGCCTTATTACGCCGCTAATGGCCGCTTATCTTTTGAACCACAAAAAAGAAGAAGAAGAAGAGCCAAAAGAAAGTAAAATAGCGACAAGATATTATAGCGTTCTAGAATGGGCATTGAATAATCGTTGGAAAACCTTCGCTGCTGGTATGGTTTTAATGGTTATGTCCATCGGCGCGGCTGCACTTACACCTAAAACCTTCATCCCAGAACTTGATGACGGATTTATGCAAGTATCGATAGATCTTCCGCCAGGGCTTACTCCACAAGAAGCTGACCTAAAGGCGCGCGAAGTGGGCAATATCATAATTAATGAGCACGGCACAAAACACGTCGTTCAATCCACAAGAGGCGATTTAACCGGTGCGCGTTTCTTCATTACAATGACTGATCGCAAAGACCGCGAAGTTGACAAGAAGCAATATGAAGCCAGCCTGAGAAGCAAGATTACCCAAATTCCCGGAATCCGTTCGCAATTCGGCGGTGGCGGTGGACCAGGCGGTGGAAGTGTTACGGTGAATTTGGTATCAGACAATCCGCAAGCACTTGATGCGGCAGCGGCCCGAATGGTCGAAGAAATGCGAAAGCTAAAGTGGGTTGTGGATTTAAGATCTACTGCGGATATCACCAAGCCTGAAATCCATGTTATTCCTAGACGTGAAGAGGCGGCAAGACTTGGGGTTAGCGTTATCGAAATCGCAAATGCAACAAGATTGGCAACTACTGGTGACAATGTGCTTAATCTACCGAAATATAATGCTGGAGAGCGTCAAATTCCGATTTTGGTTCGCCTCTCTCGCGAGAATCGCGCAGACATTGAAAGCATAAAGGCGCTTCGGGTTCCAACAATGACGGGGTCAACGGTTCCTCTAGACGCAGTGGCAGATATTACCTATGGCGGTGGACAAGCGCGGATTTCCCGCGAAAATCGTCAAAGAGTTGTGTCCATAAGCTCTGGCCTCGCTGAAGGCTATCAGTTAGGACCCGCATTTGAAGAATTAAAGAAACTTGATTTCTATAAGAATCCTGGCCCAGGGGTTAAGATCCAAGAATCGGGTGACGCTGAGGAACTTACAGATATGATGTCTCAATTCTTAGGCGCAATTATTTTGGGAACATTCTTGGTCTATTGCGTTCTAGTCTTGCTATTTAAGGACTTTTTACAACCGATAACAATCATTTCCGTAATTGTACTGGCACCGGCGGGGGCGTTTTTCGGTCTATTTTTAGTTCGAGAACCTTTGGCAATTCCGGTTTTCATCGGCCTCTTAATGTTGATTGGCATTGTCACGAAAAACTCGATTCTTTTAGTCGATTTCGCAGTAGAGTCAGTCTATAAAGGTATGAGCCGAAGAGAAGCCCTCCTTGATTCTGCAAGGAAGCGTTCACGTCCGATTATCATGACAACAATCGCAATGATTGCGGGCATGATGCCAAACGCCCTTACTTCTGCGGGCCCGGGCGCGTTCAAGCAAGGTATGGCCATTGCAGTTATTGGCGGCCTAACGGTGTCAACGGCGCTTTCACTAGTCTTCGTTCCTGCAGTTTATACTATAGTCGATGATTTTGGGCACTGGATTAAAGGTCTGTTTCGTGGCATTTCCGAAACCAATGCTGAAGAGCGAGCGGAGGCGATTGCAAAAGAGCGCGAACGACGCGCAAGCGCTGAAGTTGCTGCGGAATAAGTTAGGAGCTTTCAAATGGATATTACTAAGATTTCATCGGGATTTGATGTCCCGAAAGACGTAAATGTTATTATCGAAGTTCCATTGGGCGGCGAGCCTATTAAATACGAAATCGACAAAGATTCGGGTGCAATGTTTGTGGATAGGTTTCTTTACACACCTATGCGCTATCCCGCCAATTATGGCTTTATTCCCGGCACGCTTTCAGGCGATGGCGATCCAGTTGACGTTATGTGTATCGGTCGTAGGCCATTGATAAGCGGTTGCGTTTTGCGCGTTAAGCCTGTTGGTGTTCTCATGATGGAAGACCAAGCGGGCATTGATGAAAAGATTGTTGCAGTTCCAATTGCCAAGCTTACCGCGTTTTACGATGCAGTCGATGAATATACCGATTTGCCACCAATTCAGATTGCCCAAATTGAGCACTTCTTCAGCCATTATAAAGACTTAGAGCCAGGTAAATGGGTCAAATTGATTGGCTGGGGCAATCGCCAAAAGGCGGAGGAGATGATTCTTGAAGGCATTGAACGGCACAAAGAGTATATAAAGAACGGGAAATAATTCTACGCTACTCACGCCTAGCAACAGGAAGCAAGTTTAGGGCTATACCCTTCATATCGCAAGGCGAATTTGACGAACTAATAGGCCAAAGAAATCAATTTTCGCGCCTATAATCGTAGAGAAATCCCTTTATAGCCGCCCATGCCGCCATTTCGGGAGAGCATAAATGCGTCATAGATCCACGTCCTTGTCGGCCTTCAAAATTGCGATTTGAGGTCGATGCACACCTTTCACCTTTTGCGAGCTTATCAGGATTCATGCCGAGGCACATTGAGCATCCGGGCTCGCGCCATTCAAAGCCGGCTTCGATGAATATTTTATCTAGGCCTTCTTGTTCGGCCTGCGCCTTGACGAGGCCTGAACCCGGAACGACCATGGCCCGAAGTCCGCTTTGGACTTTTTTCCCCTTGGCGACCCCTGCTGCTGCGCGTAAATCTTCGATGCGAGAATTCGTGCAAGAGCCAATGAAAACCCTATCTATTTTAACACCGGCAATTTTTTGGCCAGCTTTAAGGCCAACATAATCAAGTGCGCGCTCAAAAGTTTCACGTCCAACTTCATTCAAATTCTCACCAAGCGGCAAAGATTCATCTATAGCGATTGCTTGTTCGGGGTTTGTGCCCCATGTTACCATTGGCTTGATTTTAGTTCCGTCAAGCTCGATGATTATGTCAAAATGCGCCCCTTCATCAGAGTGCATAGTTTGCCAGTATTTTAACGCCAATTCCCAATTTAACGCTTTTGGTGCGGACGGCCGCCCCTTAATATATTCAAAAGTTTTTTCATCAGCGGCAACCAGGCCTGCGCGCGCGCCAGCTTCTATCGCCATATTGCAAAGTGTCATGCGCCCCTCCATTGAAAGGCTTCTAATGGTGCTGCCCATGAATTCAATTACTGAGCCAGTGCCGCCTGCGGTTCCAATCTTGGCAATTATTGCAAGAGCAACGTCTTTGGCGCTAACGCCTTTGCCCAATTCACCATCGACCTTTATGGACATATTTTTCATTTTTTGTGCGCGCAAAGTTTGGGTGGCCAATACATGTTCAACTTCAGAAGTTCCGATACCATGCGCCAGAGCACCAAATGCGCCATGCGTTGAGGTGTGACTATCACCGCAAACTATAATCATGCCGGGCTGTGTGCGGCCTTGCTCTGGGCCAACGACATGGACGATGCCGTTATTTACGTCACCCATTGGAAAGAATTCGATTTTATGTTCTTCAACATTTCGCACTAAAGTTTGTAATTGATTACGTGCTTCTGTGTCTTCAACGGCATCAATCCCTGCGCTTTGGTTTTCAGTAGGGGTATTATGATCGCAGACCGCAAGGGTTTGACTAGGCCGCGCAACTTTGCGGCCATTTGCCTTTAGACCAGCAAAGGCTTGGGGGGTTGTCACTTCATGGATTAAGTGCAAATCAACAAATAATAGAGCATCACCATTATCAGTATTAGAAATGAAATGGCTGTCCCAAATTTTGTCATAAAGTGTCTTTGGGTTAGTTTTGGAATCGAGATTTGATGTATTGGTCATGATTGGCTTTTAGCGATAAGATGAAATGAAATCCAGTGCATGTGCGGCAAATTTGGACATTTTTAAATTTACTAATAGAATAAAAAGTTTATGTCTTTAATATGCTTGCGATGAGAATGAAATTTTGGGCACTTGCTATACTTGGATTGCTAATTGCGGCGATACTTGCGTTTACATATACAGCTCGGCCCATTTTTAAAAGCACATCCATAAGCCCCGAACGCCAAGAACAAATCCAAAAAATAGACGCGGGATTTGAAAAATTGCGAATGTCCAATAATTCAGTCGAAGCGAATGCAATCGAGGCCCAATTATTTGTAGATTTGTCCCGTGCGCAACTCGCAAGCTCCAATTTATTATTTGAGAATGCCCAAAAGCTCGCCGATCAGCGAGATTTTAATGGCGCACTATTATTGTATGAAAAAATCCAAAATTTTGAACCTGAGTTTTCTGAAGCTTATGTAAATGGTGCCTATATGGCGTTTGAACTAGGGCAAAAGGATAGAGCGCTAGCAATGCTAAGGCGCGCAGTCAAGATAGAACCGAGGCACTTTGCCGCTTGGTTTGGTATAGGCACAATTCTGGATGAGAAGTCTGACATAAAGGGGGCGAAAATCGCATATGAGAACGCCCTATATCACAACCCAAATTTTGACGCAGCGAAACGTGCATTATTTGCCATCGAAGCCAAAACCAAGGGTATCGACTTATAAGGAGAATTTATGACAAGCTTTGACGCAATAGAGGTGAATTTCGATGGACTAGTTGGTCCAAGCCATAATTATGGCGGCCTAAGCCATGGCAATCTCGCCAGCGCTGCAAATAAGGGCAATTTATCATCACCAAAGCAAGCTGCGATAGAAGGTTTGGAGAAAGCTTGGCGATTGGCACAATCTGGCTATGTGCAAGGGATTTTACCACCTCAAGAGCGCCCTTTTATACCATTATTGCGGCAAATCGGCTTTAGCGGAAGTGATAGCCAAGCATTAAGAGACGCATGGAATTACAGCCCACAATTAATCCGAAATGTCTCAGCAGCTTCATCAATGTGGGCCGCAAATGCCGCGACTATTTCACCGAGCGCAGATTGCGCGGACAATCGGCTACATGCGACAATTGCCAATCTTGTCTCCATGCCCCACCGCGCCATTGAGGCACAAACAACTTATAAGATTTTACAGGCTCTGTTTGCCGACAAAAGGCATTTTGAGATACATAAGCCATTACCCGCGCACGCGGTTTTTGGCGATGAAGGCGCTGCGAACCATATGCGCATGGGTGCAAAACATGGCAACCAAGGAATTGAAATTTTCGTTTATGGTCGTGAGGGCTTTGAAGTCTTTGACGCAAAGTATCCAGCGCGCCAGACCCTTGAAACCGGCCAAGCCATAATGCGCAATCATTTACTTGATAGTGAACAAACAATACACCTCAGGCAAAGCAAAAAGGCAATCGAAGCTGGCGCGTTTCACAATGATGTGGTTGCCATAGCAAATAGGAATGTGCTTTTTTATCATGAATTCGCCTTTGAGGATAATTTACAAATGCAAGAAAGCATCTCTAGGGCCGCCAGGGATTTTGAACCAATCTTTATAGAAGTTTCCAATCAAGAAGTCCCAATTAGCGACGCAATAGAGAGCTATTTATTCAATACCCAATTATTAGATAGCCAGGATTCTGAGGGCCCTATGAGCTTAATTGCGCCGCTAGAGTGCTTTGAAAATGAGCGCGTAAAGCATTATCTTGATAAATTGGTTAGCGGAAATGGCCCAATCGCGAAAGTCGAATATGTTGACGTTCGCCAAAGCATGAATAATGGCGGTGGGCCTGCCTGTCTGCGGCTTAGAGTGGTCTTAACCGAAGGCCAAATTGGCGCTCTTGGTGGGCGTTTTATTCTCGATGAGAGCCTATACCAAGACCTGCGCCAATGGATAGAGAAGCATTATCGCGAGGAATTGGATCCTATGGATTTAGGAGATGTATCGCTTTTGAACGAATGCCGCTCAGCTCTTGACGAATTGTCAAGTATTATGCGTTTTGGCAATATATATGATTTTCAAAACTAACGCATTTGGCAAAAGCGAAGATAAAAAAATCTCGTGCGGTGAAATGGGGCCATCTAACCGCACGAGCACAAGACTTTCGCGGGGGGGGTGCGAAAAACCTTTTAAAACAGAGATCTAAAACTATAGATTTGCGTTACAACGCGCCAATTCAGCTTCTGGTAGTTCAATAGCACCAACTTTGAAAGATGCGATCTTGCCAACCTTGCGCGCAAGCTGACGGCAATCACGCGCCATAGGGGTGCGGCGGTCAATATTGGTTTGACAAACATCACCTTCGCAATTCCAAGCAACATCAGCGGCAACAACATCATATTTCGGAGCAGACAAAGGCGCCTCTAGTTTAGCAGTTGCAGATTGCAACAAGCCGGCATTCGCGATGCCAGCGGCGGAAAGAATTGAAACAGCACTAAGGGCGGCAATTTTTGAAATTCTGGGGAGGTTCATATTAAATTCCTTTTATAATTCACACTATATTTTTCAACTTTTTAAAAAATGACCAGTGCGTCATTTTATTATAGAGTAATTTTCCTCGGACGCAAGGAAAAAATGAACAAATTGCAGTGTGTTCATTATTTTTTATTCACAGATTTAACGCAGCCGCATTTGCGGAACTTTGGTGAACCTAAATCCGCATCAAATTCAATGGATTATGAGATATTTTAGCGAATAATTAGACTATGAAATTTCGCTGCGGGTGTTGATTATTTTACCAACAAGGCCATAATCAAGCGCTTCTTGCGCACTAAGCCAATAATCTCGATCCGTGTCTTCTACTATTTTTTCATAAGTTTGACCGGTTGCGCTAGCGAAAATGCGATTAAGTCTTTCGCGCATACGAATTATTTCGCGCGCTTGAATTTCTACATCAGAGGTCATTCCACCGACGCCACCGCGTGGCTCATGAAGCAAGAATCGGGTGTTTGGCAAACAAAAGCGGCGCTCTTTTGGTGCTGCTGAATAAATCAAAGCGCCAGCAGACGCTACCCAACCAGTTCCAAGAATATTTACCGGCGCAGATACAAATTTAATCATATCGTGAATCATATCGCCGCTTTCAACGTGACCACCAGGGGAAGAAACAACTAGAAGAATTGGATCATTTGAAATTCCAGAAAGCGCAATCAATCTCTCGGTAACGCGACGCGCTTGCTTGTCATCAATTCCGCCAGTCAATAATATTGTGCGCGATTCCAATAGAGCTTTTTCAAGCAAAGCGAGCGAGGATTCTGGCGCTTGGGTTTCTTCTTCATCTAGACGGAACATTAATTTCTCCAAACATGGCGCAAGGCCAATAATTTTCTCTTTTTGGCATATGGCAATTGCTAAAGCAATAAACAATACTGAATACCAAAGCAGCTATTGCACGGATTTGGTCAATCTTCAGTTAAAGTGCAAATTCTTTTGCAGCTATTTGCACAAACTATAGCCTATAGTCCGGCCATAGCTCCTCTACGGCAATCTTTACTTGCCATAGAAGCTTTCGCAGACTAATTGGAAATTATGACAAGTGCTAACTTTCTTGACTTTGAAAAGCCCATTGCTGAGCTTGAGAAGAAAATAGACGAATTAATGCGTGCTGCTGCGGCAGGAACCGGTGCCGATGTTCGCGGCGAAATATCCAAACTGCGCGAAAAGTCAAACAAGGCATTAGCGGATTTGTATTCTAACCTTGACCCTTGGCGGCGCACAAAAGTGGCACGGCACCCAGACAGGCCACACTTTAAAAACTATGTAAACTCCCTGATAAAAGACTATGTCCCATTAAGTGGTGACAGGGCTTTCGGCGATGACGAAGCCATTCAAGGTGGAATAGGGCGTTTCAAAAAGCGTAATTGCGTAATTATCGGCCATGAAAAAGGCTCAACCACCGATGAGCGACTAAAGCATAATTTTGGTATGGCACGTCCAGAAGGGTATCGCAAAGCGATAAGATTAATGGATATGGCCGAAAAATTTGACCTTCCAGTTATTAGTCTTGTTGATACTGCGGGCGCCTATCCTGGTCTTGATGCAGAGGCGCGGGGCCAAGCCGAAGCAATAGCGCGCTCGACGCAGCGCTGCCTAACTCTTAGTGTTCCAATGGTTTCAGTAATCTGTGGCGAAGGCGGATCGGGTGGCGCGGTTGCAATCGCGGCAGCAAATCGGGTTTTGATGCTTGAAAATTCAATTTATTCCGTAATCTCCCCAGAGGGTGCGGCGTCTATACTTTACCGATCCGCTGATAAAGCCAAAGATGCCGCTGTTGCAATGAAAATTACAGCCGAAGACTTACTTGGGCTTGGGGTTATTGATGCGATTATTAAAGAGCCCGTTGGCGGGGCGCATCGTCATCCCGGAAGCGTTATTGAAGCGGTAGGTAAAGCTATAGAAAGCGAATTGTCAAAATATGATAACAAAAGCGCCGATGAAATTCGCGCAGAACGTCAGCAGAGATTTTTGAACATAGGAAGAATCGGTCTGTTAACCAAATAAAGCTAAAGCGTTTTTATGCCTATCAGTATTTCAAAACTCTTGCCCGCTCAAATTGCGCTATTATTTGCACTTTTTCCACTCGCGCCGGCGAATGCAAATGAGCAGCTAAAGAGCAAACCCGATTTTCCTTTAGCTGAGGAAGCAATTGCGATTTCGCTCGAGGATGCCGTTCAATTGGCGCTACAGAGGTCTTATAAAATGGCACGCGCTAATCGAAATTGGCAGATTTCAGAATTCCGAACTGAGATTGCTAAAGCGAACGCCAAGCCGAAGCTAAATCTCGGAATTAATGCTGACCAAGGTGTACGCGGCTATAATTATGATTCGAGCCAGTTTTTGGATTTTCGTCAACAAACACGCGAGGAGTTTCGCGGAAATTTAAGTTTGAGTGTAAGTGTTCCGATTGACATATCAAATTCTATTGAGCGCCAAATCCGTCACGCCAAAGCCAGCCAAAATATAGCCGCTATTGAGGCTGCCAATACTAGTCTTGAAGTTTCGATTGATACCGTAACTTTCTATATGAATGCCTTAAGAGCGCAACATAATGTAGATGCTGATGCCTCTTTTGTAAATTTGATTGAAGACTTGATAGATAAGGCAAAAGCCAAGAATCCCAGCATTGTCCCCTTCCTTGAGCTAGAGCTTGCGAATTCGCGCCAGACTTTATCACAAAGCAATAGCGCCTTTGACATAGCGCAAGATGATTTACGCCAAATCTTGCGCGCGCCACCCGAGATTAAACTAAGGCTTAGTTCGAACTTTATCGGTAAAAGCGTTGAAATTGATAAAACCGAATTATTGGAAAAAGCGCTAGAAAACAGACCAGATGTGCGCGGCGCCGACCTGAAAGTTGAGCAAAGCGAAATTGCGCGAAATTCTGTGGGCGACAATTTAAAGCCAAGAATGTCACTAAGCGGCTTTTATACAGATCAATTATCGTCAACAACGTTCTATGATAATAGTCGCAATAGATTTACTAATCGCGGAATTGGTTTAAATCTGACTGTCCCGCTTTATAGCTTTGATAGCGGAACCCTAAGCAGGCAAAGACAAATTGCAAACTTCCAATATTCGCAAGCCAATGCCGATAGTGCCGAAATCCGCGAAAGAATTAATTATGAAATTAAGCGCGCGCTTTTGGCCGTGGAACGCGCCAAAGGCCGCCTCGTAAACCTGCCAGATACTCATAAAGCATTGGTGGCGCTACAGGTGTCCGAGGAGGAAATGCTTGCCGCCCCAAGTGATGCGGCATCAAACATGCTCGCGCAGATTTCCAATGCCAGAAAGGCATGGCGCGCCGCAGAAACGGCCTCTTCAGATGCCTATATAGACTATAATTTAGCGGTGTATCGCCTAAGGCGAATTATTGGCGAAAGCCCAGTGCAATAAGATCTATTGTGTAAAATACGCCTTTAATTGCTCAACCATATCTTTTGGTGGGCGTTGCGGATTGCCATTAAAATCTATGCAAACTGCGGTTACTTTTGCGGTGGCAATCAGGGCTTCACCGCGCATAATTTTTTGCCCTATCAAAAGACGCACGCCTGAAATATTTTCATAATTTGTATGCACAACAAGACTATCGTCAATTTTTGCGGCACGTTTAAAATCCAAAACCATATTTGTAACTGCAAAGGCCAGCGGCTTTTCGCGATTTTGTAAATCAGTATGGTTTACACCCGCCATGCGTAAAAAATCAGAACGCCCCCTCTCAAAATAACGCAAATAATTAGCATGATAGACCACGCCAGACATATCCGTGTCTTCATAATAAATACGCACCGGAAGCAAAT
>CAYTWK010000017.1:0-17859 GCA_964442095.1 uncultured Caulobacteraceae bacterium
ACATGGTGCACAGTTGTGGTGTTTGCAATTTCATATAAAGAACCCTGCAAAAGACCGCGCTCTTGCAGAAGGCGCTCAATAGTTTCCGAGCCTTTCTCGGTGAAAACTGCCGATTTTTGCTTTTCGTCATGCTCATAATCATCTTTATCGAGCATATAGATTAATTCGTCGACTTTGCGATAAAAGTCAGAACGATCATCCGTAGGGCCCGAAATAATTAATGGTGTGCGCGCTTCGTCAATAAGGATTGAATCGACTTCATCGACAATTGCAAAAGCGTGTCCGCGCTGGCTCATATCTTGAAGGCGATATTTCAAATTATCGCGCAAATAATCAAACCCAAGCTCGTTATTTGTGGCATAGGTAATATCTTTGCGATATTCGATTTGCCTTTGCTCATCGGTTAGGCCGGGGACAATAACGCCGGTTTCAAGGCCAAGAAAGCTATAAATTTGCCCCATCCAAGCGGCATCGCGCTTTGCCAAATAATCGTTTACAGTAACAACGTGAACACCTTCGCCCGAAAGCGCATTTAAATAAACTGGCGCAGTTGCCACCAAGGTCTTACCTTCACCAGTTCGCATTTCAGCAATTGCACCAGAATGTAAGACCATGCCGCCAACCAATTGAACATCATAATGACGCTGGCCTAAAGTGCGGGACGCAGCTTCGCGGACCACGGCAAATGCTTCGTCAAGGATATCATCAAGGCTCGCGCCATTTGCGAGTTTCTCTTTAAACTCGGCGGTTTTCGCCTTTAATTGCTCATCGCTTAGCGCCTTCATGCCCGCTTCTAAAGGATTTATGCGGGTTTCAACCCTTTGCAAAAGCGATTTTACTCTGCGATCATTTGAAGATCCAAATATTTTTTTAATTGCATTGAACATAATGTTACTTTTCTTTATTCGCGCGAATTATTCTTCGATGTTTGCAAGTAGGAATACAAGGCTCTTTAGTCAACTTGCCATTTTGTTATAAGCTGCCCTTTTGTGGGCATTTGGTGTAAAAACTCTTACTTTTTTTGTGGTTTTAGGTCAAAATTGCAAAAATCGCATTTCAAAATCATGAAAATCTTTGTAGAGCCAGCGAATGAAAGACTTACCTATTTCGCCTTTGGCACCCGAAAAATTTCCGCAATTGCCGCAAATTCTTGGTATGGAAGCGATAACCCATTCGCTTGGGCTATATAAATCAAGCCGCGATGATCTTTTGGTGGTGCATTTTCCCGATGGTGCAAGCGTTGCGGGCGCTTTAACCAAATCCACAACTCGCTCCCCAGATGTAAATTGGTGCGGCGTGGCGCTAGAGTTTGGCAGCGCCAAAGCGCTGGTGGTGAATGCCGGCAATTCAAATGCCTTTACCGGTGACGCTGGTATCGCCAAAAACCAAGCAACGATTGAAAAAATAGCTGAATTAATCAATTGCAATGAAAAAGAAGTTTTTGTCTCAGCGACAGGCGTAATCGGGGTTCCACTCCCTAAAAATATAATTGCCGATGTTTTGCCCCAAGTTTGGGAAAATCTTGGCGCGCCAGATTTTGCACGAATGGCGCGCGCAATTTCTACTACGGATACCTTTTACAAAGGTAGCGGAAAATCAATACAAATCGATGGCAATCAAATCAATATAGCCGGTATAGCCAAGGGTTCGGGCATGATTGCACCCAATATGGCGACGATGCTTGTCTATATATTTACCGATGCAAATATTACATCAGATGCTTTGCAAAAAATGATCTCGCGCCACGTTGAAACCACATTTAACGCCATAACCGTCGATAGTGATACCTCGACATCAGATACTCTTTTGGCATTTGCAACAAAAAAGGCCAATAATTCTGAAATTAGCGATGAAGACCATATTTTTAGCACCGCCCTATATTCCGTAATGCATGATTTGGCCCTCCAAGTAGTCAAGGATGGCGAAGGCGCACAAAAGCTAATCGAAGTAAAGGTAACCGGCGCAAAAGACAAATATTCCGCAAAAAAAATCGCCATGTCGATTGCCAATTCACCGCTCGTAAAAACCGCAATAGCCGGCGCAGATGCCAATTGGGGCCGGGTCGCAATGGCAATCGGCAAATCCGAAGAGCCAATAAATGAAGCGGCAGTCAAAATCGAATTTTGCGGCCAAACCGTCGCCGAATTGGGCGGCGCAGTCCAATATAATGAAGCCCTAATAAATCAAAAAATGGCGGGAACTTTAATAGATATAGGCGTAGATGTCGGCGTCGGAAGCGGCGAATTTACGGCCTATACTTGCGATTTGACGCATGGGTATATAACCATCAACGGCGATTACCGCTCCTAATTTGGGGGTCTTTTGGCCGATTAGTGCGTCGGCTGCACTTGCAAATATGTCCAATATTTGCGGCGTTTGCCTCCTGCTACTCGCCTCAAAATCCTTCCAAAATCAGATTCGGGTTTCTTTGGCGCCTTTTAGCATCGCCTTCCCCATGCGATGAGCGCCAAAAAGTTGATAGACTTTTTGGATAACGCGAAGATAGCAAAAATGGGGAAGGTGGCATTTTGTGAAACAAAATGACGGAAGGGGCTTTAATATCCTATTATTGCAAAGAGACTTGGTTTAAATCAAACCATATGACTAAAAAGCTCTTACTTGTGGCGGCGGTTGCCATGATAAATGATGAAAACCAATTACTTTTGGCAAAACGGCCCGAAGGCAAAGCGCTTGCCGGCCTTTGGGAGTTTCCGGGCGGCAAGGTTGAAGCTGGCGAAACCCCCGAAGACGCCCTAATTCGCGAGCTCTATGAAGAAATCGGCATAATTGCCGATGCAAAAGATTTGTCGCCCTTAAATTTTTCTTCATATTGTTATCAAGATTTTCACCTTTTAATGCCATTGTGGGAATTAAGGGTTTGGAAAAATGAACCAAATCCAAAGGAAAAGCAGGAGATTTCTTGGGTTTATCCCCATGAATTAAAGGATTACCAAGTGCCACAGGCCGACGTTTCTTTAATAAAATTCATGGAGAATTATCTTACCCAAAATTGCGAAGTGTGAAGTTTCGGGGGCCAAACTTGAAGAAAAATACAAAGCCAGCACTAAAGAGGGTATTGCTAAGTGAGCGTGGAGCCACAGCAATCGAATATGGCCTTATTGTATCATTGGTTGTGATTGGAATGTTGGTTGGGCTGCAAAATTTTGCCGGAACCTCAACTACTGGCTTCAATGGCTCAATGAATAAATTGAGTAATGCTATTACAGCGCGATAGGGTTTCCAATCTAAGCAAATCCATCTAATTAAAGCCCCATTAGAGTGGGGTAATAATGCGTATTTTAGTGGTTGGTAATGGTGGCCGTGAGCATGCTTTGGCATGGCGCCTTTCTTCTTGCGATAATGTCGCCGCTATAATGGCAACCCCTTCAAGCCCTGGACTATTAGAATGCGCTAAATGCTTTGAAATCAAAGCTGATGATATTGAAGGCATTGTAAATCTCGCGCTTGAACAGAAAATAGATTTGGTTGTGGTTGGCCCCGAAATTCCATTGTCTATGGGTCTTGCTGATAAACTAAGGGCGCAAAATATTGCAACTTTTGGACCCTCTAAAATGGCCGCACAATTAGAATCTTCGAAAGCCTTTTCGAAGGACTTTATGGCGCGCCACAATATACCAACGGCAAAATATGGCGTTTTCACAGATGCGCAAAGGGCGATAGAATTTCTTGAAACTTTAGAGCCGCCCTATGTTTTAAAGGCCTCCGGCCTTGCGGCGGGTAAAGGTGTGGTTATTGCGCCTTCACTAGCGGAGGCGAAAGCCGAGACCCATGATATGCTTGGTGGTAAATTTGGCGCTGCATCAAATGAATTGGTGGTTGAGGAATTTATGCATGGCGAAGAAGCCAGTTTCTTTGTTCTTTGCAATGAAAAATCCGCGATACCTTTGCCAATTTGCCAAGATCACAAGCGTGCTTTTGATAATGATTTGGGACCCAATACTGGTGGGATGGGTGCTTATGCGCCAACTAGCTTGGTTGATGAAAAATTGCAAAATCAAATTATGCAGACAATTATTATACCGACCATTGAAGGTATGAAGAAGGAAGGCAATCCTTATAATGGAGTGCTTTATGTTGGCCTTATGATTGATGGTGCAAATGCCCGCGTGGTTGAATATAATTGTCGTTTTGGCGATCCTGAATGTCAGATATTAATGCAATTTATGGGCAAGGATTTTGCGTATTGCCTCTATCAAATTGCTACAAATCAGCAAGCTGAACTTGCAAATTGGCCCCAAGGACAAAGCGCTGTTACGGTGGTGATGGCGGCAAATGGCTATCCGGGGGATTATGAAAAAGCTAGCAAAATCGAAATTGGCGAGATTTCTTCAAATGATTCAATGGTATTTCACGCCGGCACAAAGCTTGATAATAATGGTAATCTGGTGTCAAATGGTGGGCGGGTTTTGAATGTTACTTCGAAGGGTCCGAATATAACCGAAGCCATCAATAGAGCCTATCAAAACCTAAAGAATATTAATGCGCCCGGCCTTTTTTATCGCAATGATATTGGCGCGCGCGAGCTTAAAAGAAATAATTAGGTGAGTTTGTAATGTCCGTTTTCATGTATAGAAAATCTCAGCCCAATTTGCCGCTAACGGATATTTCGCAATTTACAGGCAAAGAATTTAGCAAGAGCGATTTCTTATGGATAGATCTTTATTGCCCGACCAAAGCCGAAGAAGAGACTATCGAAGCCGAGCTAAAGATTGACATAATAACCGAAGAAGAACAGCGCGGCATGGAAGAATCCGCGAGCTTCTTCGAGGAAAATGGGAATATTTATCTTGATATTGATGTGCCGGCGCGAATTGGGGCAAAGCCCTATATTATGCCGACGGAACCTGCAAATTACCAAAGGGCAAATTTATCTTTTGTTTTATCCCCGGATTGTTTGGTCAGTTTTCGCAATCACGCATTTCGCGCGCTAGAGGTCGGTAGTTCGCGCGCATCGGCGCGTCTTGAAGGCATTAAAACCCCGAGCACGGCGTTAATCGCAATCGTCGAAGCCATTATCGAGCGGCAGGCCGATTTGCTGGCAAGTTTGGGCCGCGAAGTTGATTTAATATCGGTTCCAGTTTTGGCGCAGCGCCACTTATTGAAGGCCGAACCGCGCCTAAAGAAACTTGGCGCTTTGGGTGCGCAATTGGCGCTATGCCGCGATTGTCTTTATGATTTGGGGCGAATGCTTCACTTTTTATCGGCGCACCAAGGCCGCTATGAATTTAATAAGCCGCGCCTTGGTGAAATTCGCGAAGATATTGGCGCGCTGCAAAGAAATTGCGAAGCACAATCCAATGATTTGACGTTTTTGCTTGATGCAACTTTGGGCCTTGTTGGGGCGCGCCAATCACGGGCACTTAATTTTATGGCGATTGTTACGCTTTTATTTGCGCCGCCAACTTTGATTTCAAGTGTTTTCGGTATGAATTTCAGCCATTGGACATTTTTTGAACATCCAAGTGGCCATTTGATTTCCTTTGGGCTTATGGCCTTGTCCGCATTAATTGTAATTGGCATAGCGCGGCTTGCGCGTTTATTTTAGGAGCCGACTATGAAAACCATTTTTTGCGCGCCTTATAATGCCCCATTTGGTGAATTGTCTTTGCTTTTTGATAAAGACGATACAATCTTTTCGCTCAGTTTTCATTCAATGCGTGATGAAGCATTTCATAAAAAGCTAAAGGCAAGTTTGGGCGAAATTGAAATTATCAATGCAGCGCTTTCAAAGCCAATTAAATCTGCACTCGAAGCCTATTTTTCGGGTGATAAATCGGCTTTTGATAATCTTAAACTAATGCCATTTGGCACACCATTTCAATTATCGGCTTGGCGCGCATTGCAAACCATTCCGTTTGGCAAAACTGCATCATATGGCGATCAGGCCAAGAAAATCGGCAATCCGAAAGCCGTGCGCGCAGTTGGCGGCGCCAATAATAAAAACCCAATTGCCATAATAATACCTTGCCACCGCGTTATTGGCGCAGATGGCAAGATGGTTGGGTTTGGCGGCGGCATTTCCACCAAAGAATGGCTATTAAAGCATGAGGCGAAATTCTTATAAAGCCGCCATTAATTCAGGCACAACCGTTTTATAATCGCCAACAATACCAAAATCGGCAATTGCGAAAATTGGTGCGTCTGGATCTTTATTGATGGCAACAATTACTTTGCTATCTTTCATGCCGGCCAAATGCTGAATTGCACCTGAAATGCCAACCGCGACATAAAGCTCTGGCGCGACTACTTTGCCGGTTTGACCGACCTGATAATCATTTGGGGCATAGCCAGCGTCAACCGCTGCGCGTGATGCACCGACCGCCGCGCCCAATTTATCGGCCAAAGGAACAATTACCGCGTTAAATTCGTCGGCAGACCCCAATGCCCGGCCACCAGAAACCACGCGTTTTGCGCCTTGTAGTTCTGGGCGATCTGATTTGACCAGTTCTTGAGATACGAATTTGACGTTTTCTTTGACGCTTGGGGCAGAAACTGTTTCAACGCTTGCGCTATTGGTGTCGCCTTGGGCTTTAAAGGCGGTGGTGCGCACTGTGATTACCAATTTGCTATCAGAGCATTCTAGGGTTTCAAGCGCATTGCCAGCATAAATTGGGCGCACGAATGATTTGGGCCCAAGAACTTCGATAATGTCGGAAATCAAAGACACATCGAGTTTGGCGGCAATTCTTGGGGCGGCATTTTTGCCCGAGACCGATGCGACAAAAAGCACCGCATCATAATTTGCCATCATTGGTACAACCAAAGCTTCGATAGCTTCGGCAATATTCTTACCCAATGCATCGGAGCTTGAGGCAAATACTTTGGAGACACCATCAATCTTTGCGGCCTCTTTGGCGATTTTCTCGGCATTGGCGCCGCCGACCAAAACATGGACATCAGAAGAAAGAGCCAGAGCCGCACTTACAGCTTTATGGGTTGCATCTTTTAGGGTTACATCATCGTGTTCTGCATAAACTAATACGGCCATTATAATACCCCTGCTTCTTTTAGTTTGCCAACCAATGCGCCAGCATCTTCAACTTTAATGCCGCCTTCGCGTTTTGGCGGCTCGGATACTTTAGTAACTTTAAGGCGCGCGCCCAAATCAAGGCCATAAGAACTTGCTTCTTTGATGGCTATTTCTTTGCGCTTGGCTTTCATAATGTTTGGCAAAGACGCAAATCTTGGCTCATTCAGGCGAAGATCTGCTGTAACAATCGCTGGCAGAGCTACTTCAAGAGTTTGGAGGCCCCCATCAACTTCACGTGTTACTTTTGCGCTATTGCCATCAATCGCGATTTCTGATGCAAAAGTCGCCTGTGGCCATTCAAGCAATGCCGCAAGCATTTGACCGGTGGCATTATTATCGCCGTCAATTGCCTGTTTACCCATAATAACTAGGTTTGGATTTTCTTCTGCTATAACAGCTTTTAAGAGCTTCGCGATTGCAAGTGGTTCTAGGTCTTGGTCAGAAGTTAATAATATGCCCCTATCAGCGCCCATAGCAAGTGCGGTGCGAATAGTTTCTTGAGCCTGGGTGGCGCCAATTGAAACCACAACAATCTCGGTGGCAACACCTTTTTCCAATAGGCGAACCGCTTCTTCAACAGCGATTTCGCAAAAAGGGTTCATTGACATTTTAACATTGGCAAGATCTACGCCCGACTGGTCGGACTTGACCCGAACTTTGACGTTATAATCAATTACCCTTTTGACAGGGACGAGAATTTTCATTTTGTGGCTCCACTTTGAAACTTATTCTTGTCTTATTATCATCTGATTGTTTATAATCAATGGGGTTTAAGCAAGCAGTAACAATATTAATGTTAAATATCCGCATGAATAATAGACGCGATATGATTAAATTAATTGCCGTTTTGGGCGCGGGCTGTTTTGCTCCAGAACTTGCCCTTGCAGCAGGTGGCGGCGGCAAGCCGGCACAGGAAAGTAATTTCATTTTACCAACCCAAGTTAATGGAAATATTATGTCGGGCGGCAGGTCGGTTGGCATAATGCAAATTGATATTGGCGTATATACAACGGATCCCGAGGTAAAAACTCGATTGACAGCGCTTTCGCCAGTATTACGTGCGAATTGGCGTGCCGCACTCCAAGAGTTTATTCACAAATTCTATTTTCCAGGGACGGTTCCAGACGCCTTAATCTTAACAGGTCTCTTACAAAAGACGATAATTCCACATTTAGGAAATTCGCGCGCCCGAATACTTATCCAATCGATAATTGCACGCTAGCCTTTCCCGACAAACGATTTTTACGGGCTGCAGAAATTTAGGCCGCTAAAGTATGCCAAACTTTCTCTTCAAGCACTTCAATATCAGGGTTAGATTGGTTTTGAATTGAAATTGCAATCGGGCCCCAAATAAGCGCATGCGCCAATGGGGCGATAGTTTCGTCCATTATTTTGGTTGCTATGCCCTCTTTGCTAAAGGCATCGCTCGATTTAAGAAATAGGCTTTGCGGACCAAACCCATGAAAGGCCAAAAAGCGCGCCGCATCTTTATGGGTTTTCTTAAATTCGAAAATTCGATTGAAAACCAAACTAAATCTATCGCGGATACTAAGTCCGGCCTTTAGTGGCGCAAAAACAATTTCATTAAATTGCTTTTCGGCATGTTCGGCCACCAGCTGAAATAAATCGGCTTTGGCCGGAATAATGCGGTAAATTGTCCCGATTGCTAGGCCGGCAGCTTTGGCAAGCTCTTGGCAAGAAATCTCGTTTGGATTAGGGTTTAGCTTTAGCGCAGCCTCGGCCAAAATCGGTTTTAATTCCTCAATTTTTTGGGGTGAACGGCGCATTTCTTTTCCTATTATAGTGCTAGTGAATATTCATTCATTGCTAAAGCTATTCTGTGCGAGTTTATAAATGCTTAATTCTCGAAACAAAATTATAAGGACTATGAATTGGCTTTGAGTTTTTTCGTCAGTCCAAATCGCCACATTTTTAATGCATTGGTGGCGTTTTGCTTAAAATATAGGCAATTTTATAAGGCAATATGCTAATATAATTGGCGGTCTTGCTATAATCTTTGAATTCAAAGTTGTAATTTTCCATTCAAAGTAATAGAAGCCAAGCGGAATTTCCCATATTAAATAAATCGGCACCAAATAGAATGAGTGAAAAACTAAGCGCGCGCCTTAAAGAACTTCATAAGCTTACGGCACAAACCCCCCTTTTCAACCCGGTTTTTCAATTGGGTCTTGATTTATCGCGTGACCTTGAAAGCGGGCGCACAGATCTCAAGCAAATCAATACTATAGTTAAAGAGCTAGAGTGCGAGGCTTTACAGATACGCGCACAACATCTTCATTCCTTAATCGCGCCGACCAATCAGGACGAAAATCTCGCCCGCTTTAGAGAATTAGTCGAAAAAAGCGCAAAAGAAAATAAAGGTGATTTCGAAGGTTTTAATCAGATTTGGTCAAGGCCGTTTTTAAATTCGGTCTTTACTGCCCACCCTACATTTTTATTAAACCGCGATGAAAGCGAAAGAGTGGCAGAAGCGGCGTCTATCGGAAAATTTGATGAAAGCATTTGCGCAGTAAATTCCGTGCCCGACACTATAACACTAGATTATGAGCATGAGGACGTTAGCTCGGCGATTTCTAATGCTATAAACGCGCGCGACAAGCTTTGCGCAGTAATTCTAGAAGTGGCGCAAAGCTATTTCCCTAAATCTTGGCAAGAACTTAGTCCGGCGCCATTCGCATTTGCGACATGGGTTGGCTATGATATGGATGGTCGCACCGATATTTTATGGCACGTATCAATTAAATATCGAATATTGGAAAAATCTATTCGCCTCGGCCTCTATGCTTCATCGGCTGCCCAATTGGGCTTAAAAGAAATAGCGGATAAATTGAATTCGGCAAAAGCCCATTGTGATGAATTGCTCGGGGAATTTGACAATGATTTGTCAAATCCTGAAAATCTATCGCGATTAGCCAATCAAATAACCGAAGCCAAAGATAATTTATTATCCTTGGGGCCTATTATTGAAGCTATTAGGGACTTAGCTAAAGCTGAAACCACCAAAAAGGCGCGCGATTTATTGGTATTATCAGCGGCCATGCAAATCGATGGTCTTGGACTTGGTCAAATTCATTTTCGGATAAATAGCGCACAATTAAATAATGCGATTAGGCGTAATATTGCCAAAGACGATGAGGGTGAACTTTCCTCGGGTGTTTTGTTAAAGCGTATCCAAACGCTTTTGAAAAAAGTTAAACCATTAAGGAGCAATTTTGCCGCGCTCGCGATAGAAACCACAACCGCACTGCGCCAATTTCTGGCAATGGCACAGATCCTAAAACATATAGATAATGATGCCCCAATTCGCCTTTTGATCGCTGAATGTGAACAGCCATATACGGTCCTTTTTGCACTATATTTTGCAAAGCTATTTGGCATTGATGATAAAATTGATATTTCGCCTTTATTTGAAACCGAAAGCGCCATGGAACATGGTGCGCGCTTTTTGGACGCTTTGCTCGCCGAGCCGATTTATCGTCAATATGTTAGAGGACGTGGACGGATTGCTATACAAACTGGCTTTTCCGATGCTGGTCGCTTTGTGGGGCAAATTCCGGCTGCTCTGGCAATTGAGCGACTTCATGGCCGCCTCGCTAGATTTATGGCTAAGCACCAATTAACCGATGTATCGGCACTTATTTTTAATACTCATGGCGAATCTATGGGGCGCGGTGCGCACCCTGTTTCTATGCGTGATAGATTAACCTATCCCATGAGTGAGTGGGCGCGAGCGCAATTTGCAAAGAATGATATTGTTTGTGAAAAGGAAATCAGCTTTCAAGGGGGCGATGGCTATTTATTCTTTAGGCGGCCCGAGTTAGCCCTTTCAACCCTTGTTCGAATTGCAGAAGTTGAAGCATCAATTGCAAAGACAAATGATGATCCGTTTTACAAGCGAACCGATTTAAGTTTGGATTTCTATCGCGGGATTAGGCGTATCCAAAGGCAATATTTGAACTCTAGTGCCTATTCGCGCACAGTGACCGCATTCGGCCTTGGTCTTTTAAAAGATACAGGTTCACGCAAATCCCGTCGTCAATCTGACCTAGCTGCCGATAGGGATATGAGCTTGCGTCAAATTAGGGCGATTCCGCATAATGCAATCCTGCAGCAATTGGGCTATCCGATTAATATTTTAGCAGGTGTTGGAACTGCTGCGAGCGCGGAGGGTGAAGCCCTAGCGGAGCTAATCAATAATAGCGAGAGAGGGCAGCAATTATTAAGAATGGTCGCAGCGTCTAATGCGCTCGCAAGTATCAAGTCCTTGGCGGCATATGGCGATGTATTTAATTGCGCCTATTGGGCCTCTCGGCCATATCGCGGCACCGAAAGCTATCTAGAAAATGCGTGCCTTGCATTGGCTGAAAAATTAGAAGGTGACGATAGGCCAGGTGAAATTCGTAGGCTTGCCTCTAGTTTGCGGGTTGATGGTCTCAAATATCATCGTTTTTTGGCGCTATTAGATAAGCAAAGTGAAAATACTAAACGCGAAGATTTGCGCCGCTCTTTAGGTGTGCTTCAGGCGCTTCGTCTGTGCTTAATGCAGCATATGTTTTTGCGCGCAGTCCAAATTCCAGCATTCTCACGCCGCAATGATATTAGCAGAGATGATGTATTGGAAATGATTTTCTCTTTGCGTATCGATGAAGCATTGGTGCTATTGCGCCGCGCATTCCCTGTTAGCTCGCCGACAATTAAAGATTTTTCTCTAAGCGAGCCGACTGACTATCCGCGAGACGAAGAGCAAGCCTATCAAAGCCTCCATGAAGACTATTTTGATAAGATAGAACTAGCCTATAAATTATGCCTAAAAGTTGGGGTTTCAATCGCCAATCATTTTGGTGCGCATGGTTAGTAAAAGACGGATAAAATAAAGCGGACAAAATAAAAAGCCGCCGATTTTACTCGGCGGCCTTTTGATTGATAATAATTATATTAGCGTGAAAGACCTAGCGCGCGAACCATATCGGCATTAACTCTTCCGGTCACCGCCATATTATTGGAGCGTTGGAATGCGCTAACGGCATTACGTGTCAAGCTTCCATAAATACCATCGATTGGACCACGATAATAGCCCTTTTTTGCCAAAGCGGTTTGCAAATCACGGGTTGAGATTGTGATAGGTGCGCTTTGCATCGGGCGGTTATCAAATGGCACAGGAATGCCGCGCGCTGTTGGCGCTACTGGCGCTGGTGCAGCCATTGGGCGATTTTGCGCCATAGGCACTTCCATTGAAACTGCACCTGAATGATCGCATTCAACCTGTGCCCATTCGTAACGCTCAGGCGAAACCAAAATTTGACGATTAATAGTTGAGCGTGCTTCTGGGACCAATACTCTACGTTCCGCAGCAGGGCTTGCGATTTCTTGAATTTGAACCGTGCGAGTTTCTGGCGCGACAACTACTTCACGAACACTCGCAGGTGTAGCAACTACTTGGCGAGTTAGAGTTTCTGTTTGAGCAGGAACCATTACGCGGCTAACGCTAGCTGGTGCTGTGACTACTTTGCGGCTAATAGTTTGGGTTACCCCGCGCTCTTCGACAAGGCAATAAATCTCACCAGTATTGGTATCAAGACGACGCACGCCCGAAAGATTTGCGCCAGCGCGCCATACCATGCGCGGCTCACGGATTGTAACAGTTTCCGTGCGAGTTGCCATTTGTGCAGGTTGAACTACCAAACGCTCATAGGCTGGACGGGTTACAATAGTTGCTTGTTCGGTCCGAAAGGTAGGCTCAGTAACAACATAGCGAGTAAAGCCTTCACGCGTCATGACGGTTTCTGGACGCATACGGAAAGTTGGCTCGGCAACATCGATACGCTCAACGGCCTCTTGAGTAACAACTTCCATCGGCGCATCACGATATACCGCCGGCACCAAAACCCTTGCATAGCATTGACCCGGACGGGCGCTAGTAGGCGGCAAGTCCGATGGCAAATTGGCGCCATAGTTTTGCGCCGCTACTAAAGATGGCGCTAGCATTGACAAAGTCAAAGCGCAAACTAGACTTTTTGAAAAACTATTTTTCATTTTATACCTCTTTAAACCCCATAAAATTTCGTCATTATCGCTTTTTACAAAGTCTTAGATGACATATGAACCTGCAAGCCCAAAAACACAATTTATCCTTTTGCCAAAAACCCAAGAGAGCCGATTTCTTAAACGGCTCTTTATTGCGCTTTTATGGCACTATAAAATCATAAGAAAACCGTTTTTAATCAAGAGTCAAATAAAACATGATTTTTACAACTAGGGGCGGAAACCGGTGTTTTGTAATACACCAATAAAGGGATATTGACCCAAATTGGAACAATTCATTGGGGTTAAGTTTTTGCTCTTTTGTTAATAGCGAGCTCATTATCCGACCCAAGAGCGGGCATGCCATAAAGCATTATGCGAAGGAGCCAGAAACTGCAAAAAGAAAATCTAGAAGCGGCATTAGAAATAATTGAGGCGCGCTTAGTCGAAAGCATAATGAATGGCAATTTTGAAAATGCGAAAAAGGAAATGGAGCTATTTTCGGGACTTTTGAAAATTGCTAATCTTGCGCCCAAAAATAAGCCCATCTCAATTGCTGCCGAGCGCCAAGAACGCGATAGATTAATCGATGAATTGAATAAAAAGCTAGAGAAAATAAATAATTCAAAAAACTATAAAAAGACTATCTAATGATTTGAAATAGCATTTTCCAAATAGTTTTTTTCTTCTTCGCTTTGGTCGGGATTTGATAATTTTTCTCTAATTCGATTAAGAATATCATTAGCCTTTAATGGCGAAGAATTTGTCGGAAGTTTTGTTTCGCTTCCATCATTTGTGCCATTTGCGCCGATAGAATTATTCTTCTGCTTATGATTAGAATTTGCTTTCGGATTGGAATTCGAATTGGGATTTGGTAATTTGCGCCCCAACGGATCCCGATTGTAATTATCATTTGCATTATTGGGTATATTTTGGCCCTGTGTGCCTTTTTTTAGCGCAGAGATTGCCGCTTCTTGTGCGCTTTGCGCGGTGTCCAAATCCCCATTTTTTAGCGCTTCTAAGGCCGCGCTCATTGCTGCGCGCGCCTCGTTTTGGTTTGGATCCGAAGGCGTTTCAGGGTCTTGATTTTCGCCGATTTGCGACAAGAGATTTTCTTGCCGCTCTATCAAAGCTCCTAAATCATTGGGATTTGCAATTTTTGTTTCATCTAATAGCTTTTGCTGCTCTTCGGCTAATGGATTTATTTGTCCGCTCTGACCCATACCATCGATACTTATTGATTGGCCGCCAGAATTGCCACCTGGCTGTAGGTTGGAAAGCAATTGGTTAAGTTCGTCTAGCTTGGCGTCGGCTTCATCGGTATTTCCGCTACTCGCATCATTTTGCGCATCATTCAAAACTTGATTAATATCGATATTTCCAGCCATTTCGCCCTCGGCGAGTTCCATATCGCCACTTTCACCCGATTGCTCCGCTAAGTTTTGCAAATGCTCGCTTATTGCACCCATTAGCTCTGATCTAAGCATTTGGATTTCTTCTTCGCTTGCGCCGCTTTTCATCGCACTCTTTAGCTGGGCAATCTTTTGGGCGATTTTTGTGCGGCTATCCAAATTATTATGTTCGAAAGTTTCGATTATGTTCCAGAGCGTATCAGCAACCTTAAAAGCTTCATTGCGGCTTTTAGCGTATTCTAGGCTTTTTATCGCATAAGTAAGGCTCATGGACTGGGCAATATTAAGCCCTAGATTTGCGCGCACACTATAAATGGCGTTTAGTATTTCATAGGCTCGCACTATATTTTTTGGCGCATTTTTTAGATTGTCTGTCGCAATCAGCTTAATTTTTGCATTAGTTTCATTATCATAAATCCACATAAAATCTGCGGGAGCCTTTTTATAGTCCTTTAGCTCTAATAAAATCAAAAGTCTGATTTCTTGAAGGGCATTGGCAAGTAAGGTGTTGAAAATTGGCTTTGGTAAATCTAGCTTTTGTTTTCTACTAATCGCCTTTTGCCCAATTTCATCTTCGATTTCGACATAAGCAATGACTTTTTGGCCAACCAGAGCGCTATGGCTAGTCCTAATTGAAAGGCTTGAATTTTCACCGAGGCTAATTTGATTGGCGTCAATTTCAACAATTGTTTCTTGGCTCTTATTTATGCCCTGTAAAACAAGGCGCGCTGCCTTAATGCCATAATCATCGAATGCAGATAGATTCACATTTAAAGAATCATAATTTTGCGACGCGATTGAAAAATTCTTGTCTATTCTGGGCGCTTGGTCCTTTTTGATTTTAATGCGCCATGCTTTTTGCACACCAAAACGGTGCACCTTTAGCTTTGCTGAAGTGTCTAATCTCATGCTTGCTTGCCATGAATTAATTCCAATTTTTTGCATGCGCTGCTTTTGGCTTCCATAGCTTACAAATGGTGCGGATTTTGCGCCATTGACTTTTATTTCTACGATCGATCTTTGCGGAATTTCATGCCTTTTACTTGTGCCCGATAAGTCTAGATTTGGAATTTTTGTATATTCTGGCGCTACTGCAATTGCACTAATCTCGAGCGGTGCGCCGTCTAAAGCCAAGGAAAAATTTGGCTTTATACTATTGATGTTTGTGTTTGGAGATAAAGAAAACGCCAACAAACTAATAAATACTGCAACCAATAAGAGCGAGTCTTTTGGTCCAATTAATTTGGGCGGGCGCAATCCATTAAGTGCAGCGTCTCTTTTATGTTTTGCCAATACCCAAAGCCCGATATCGCCGCTTGCTATTTTTTCATCCTTGGCCGAAAGGGCGGCAATTTCGCCAATATTATTTCGGCTTTCGATTTCCTTTATTGTTCGTGCTTTGCTCCAGAAATTGTTAGTCCGTAGGCTGATTATCATTAAAATAATGGCGCAAATTATAGTAATAATTTTGGCTATATTTATCCATAATAAGGAATTGATAGTTTGTTCAAATGCCGCGCTAAAAAGACTAATAGCTATGCCCGTCAATAAGACTAACAATAGCGGAAATGCAATAATGCGCGAAACAATAATAGTGTTTGCATATAATTGCACACGGCGCACAAAATGCAAAATATTGTTTTCGCTTGGACGGTTCATAAGGGCTAAACTATTCGCCTAAGGGTCTCATTGCCAATTGCCATAGACGAAGTAAGCCCGGGGCTATCAATGCCGAATTGGCATACAAGGCCCTTTAGACCATGAGTGCTCTCATCAAGGATTCTAAAGTCCTCAAAACTATGCAAAGCATCGCCGATTTTTGGGCGAATGCCGGCATAATCGGGCGCAAGGAGAGTCTCATCCATTTGCGGCCAATAAGATTTGATGGAATTGACAAAAAGCGGTTTACGGGCTTCATTTACTTTATAATCAATTGCCTCGATTGGCTCGACGTCGGGGCCAAATCTTGCGTGGCCTGCGGCATCGGGTGTTAAGTGAATTCCAAGCCCGCCAGAGCTCGGCATTGGATAAATCAAATGCGTGAATGGGGCTTTGCCCAAATAGCGAAAATAATTTCCTTTGGCATATTTGACCTCGGGGATAAATTTTTCATCAAGCCCAATTACCGCTTTTGCAGCACTGGTTGACCAAAGGCCCGCACTAAGAATCAAATTGTTCGCGCTAAGGCTAGTGGCATCTTCGCCGCCAGTTTCAATTTGCCATTCACCATTTTTGTTTTCGGCGCGGATAAAGGGTGAATTACGCGCCAATGCGCCGCCATTATCCTCTATTTCCCCCAATAGCGCGAGCATTATTGAATGGCTATCCATTATGCCGCTTGTGGGGGCGAAAATCGCGGCAACTGCGCTGGCCTCTGGCTCTAGGGTCTTTATCTTTGCGCTATCATAAATTTCCATACCCAAAACGCCATTATCATTTCCGCGCTTGAAAATATCATGGAGGGCATCGGTTTCGTTCAAAGAAGTTGCAAGAATCAATTTGCCAATCGGATTGGCCATAATGCCCCGCGCCTTGCAATATTCGTAAATAAGCCGATTACCTTCAACGCATAATTTGGCCTTTAAGGAGCCAGTTGGATAATACATTCCCGCATGAATGACTTCGGAATTGCGCGATGAGGTTTCTTCCCCAAAGCCATGATTTTTTTCAATCACAATCACACTTTTGCCAGTGCGCGCTATTGCCGCCCCGGTCGCGAGGCCGACCACGCCCGCACCAATTATTACAACATCAACATCAGCCATTTTTCACCTATAGCACCATTTGTCCATTATAAACCGATTTTGATTAGCGCCAAATTAATCAGCAACATTTTAAACTTGCCTTGAGAAATGGTCTAATCCAAAGCTGATTTTTGGCCTTAAAGTCGCGCCTTGCCGGCATATCTATTTGTTTGCAACGCTGCAATATTAATTATGGCGTGATGCGCATAGTCGAAATAAGTCATTGCTAGTTTATGGACATTGACTTTTTGAATTACAAATTTTAATGATGAATTCTGTCTTAAGGGAGTATCCTGCTTTCCAATTTGGAAAGTGGACGCGTCAACATTACTGCCACATTGCTGGCCTGGCGCTTCCCACCAGTAAAAAGGTGCGGTGAGACTTACGACAAGGAAGTTCGCTCAAGGGTTGGGCGTGACTCTTTGTTGTATTGTGTTTCACCAATGCCCAACCCGCTGGTTTATATGTGCAGACAATAATTTTATATTTTCGTGCCTTTGCTTTTTTTGACGCCTGTATCAAAAATCAGGCTTTGGCATTTGCGCCAAGGTCAAATCCGAAGCATGTTTCCTTCATAATTAGACATCCTATGACACTTAATGCGAAGGCA
>CAYTWK010000018.1:0-6228 GCA_964442095.1 uncultured Caulobacteraceae bacterium
CGCGCCGCTCGCCTTTTTGAGTTAAAATAAGCTCGCTTGCCAAATCAAACCCAATTTCAACGCTCGAATTTGCCATTTTAGTTAATGAAACAGAAGTTCCTAAATCTGTCTTTTTCTCGCTCTCGCCTAGTATTTGAGCGCACTCTAACAATAGTTCTCTGTCAAAAGCCGCCATTGCGCGCGCTTTAATAATCTCAGGCGTATCATTTTCGTCGATGCCAAATAGCTCATTTATGCTATCGTTGGTTTTGTCCCTATCAAACACAAAGTCACTGCCTAATTCATCAATTGCGGCCCTAAGAAGCTCTTTGTGCTTTTCACCATAAGTCATGGATTCAATTCGCAGCAAAAGCTCACCTCTTTCATCCAAGAGATTATCAAATGCGTTCTCGAAAAGAATTTTTGCGCCAATATCTTCAATAACTTCAAAACCCGGAGAAACCCCAGCCTCCAGTGGGAAGCGCTTTAAAATGTTCCCACAAAATGCGTGAATAGTCTCAATTTTAAGACCGCCCGGTGTTTCCAAGGCGCGGGCAAATAAAGCGCGCGCATCGGCCAAATTTGGCGAAAGCTTTTCATCAAGTTTGACAAGTTTTTGTTTTAAATATTCATCTTCGGCAATTGCCCATTCACCAAGGGTCTCGAATAGCCTAGTCGTCATTTCTGCAGCCGCAGCTTTGGTATAGGTAACCGCCAATATTTTTTCAGGTGGTGTCCCATTTAGCAAGAGCCGCGCAATCCTATCAATTAGGACTTTGGTTTTTCCGGCGCCGGCATTCGCAGATGCCCAAACCGAAAAACTCGGATTGGCTGCCTTGATTTGGTCCAATGTCGTTTTCGCAACTAGGGAGCCCGCGCCAATATCAATCATTATCAGCCTCCCCCGCTTCGCCAATATTGGCCCATTCACCGCGCCGCGCTAGCCTATCGACGGTATCCTCATAATTTACTTTCGGCGAAAAACTAACGCGCGGCTTTGATAAATAGGGCATGGATTGGTGCGCAAAATTTTCGAATAATTTAGTGATAGTGAATTTGGTATCGGGAATAAGATGATGGTCTATTATTTCATCATCACCAATATCAAATGTGCTATATCTAGTGTTTTTCTTGTGCCATCTTTCGATCTTTGGCTTTGCATTTCCAATATGCAAATGACCAAAGCCAACAACTTTCTTGGGCGAATTGCTCTTACGTTCAATTTCATCAATTATCAAAGCCGTAACCGGCAATTGCGGCGCTATAAGCGATGCTATTTGTTTTAATGATGGCGGTTTGCCAGTTTTATAATCCCAAATTTCTATTTCGCCATTTGAATTATAATCAATTCTATCAGATTTTGCATGAAGATTTATTGTGCCAGCGCGGGTTTCAAAACCATGCTCTATTTTTATTTCTGATTGAACCGTCCAGCCATCTTTTATTCTTTGAGTTTCTGTGGCGACAATTAGTTCAATTGTAGGCTCGAGGCGCATTAACTCGCGCTCCAAATAATAGCCCTTAAAGCCGTGAGCAGACAATTCTTTGGCAAAGGCAGAGCGCAAATCTTGGGCAAAATCAAGATTAGGGCTATTCTTCCAATTTGCAATTACCTCTAGAGCCTTATGGATTGCCGAACCACGCTCTTTGGGTGAAACTTCACCACCCAATGGATCAAGCGGCTTAAGATCGAGAATCTTTTGAACATAAATTTTGTATGGATCTCTAATCCAAGTTTCGATTTCTGTTGCTGAAAATCTATCTGGGCGCGACGCTATTGGTGGGCGCGGGCTAGGCACTGCGCGCGCGACATCAAAATCGCGCTTTGGCGCCGCCGCCCTTAATATGTCAAGAATTGGCGAACGTCCTAAAATCTCATTTGCAATATTGGTATCAACACCATTGCAAAGTGTCTTTAGTCGCCAAAGCCATCTAGAAGGCACAGATGGGCTTCCGGCCCGCGTCATTGAGCGCGTTAGAATGGTCTTTTTATTAGATGCAAAACCAGCGAAATCATGCGCTGATAGGCCAATTCGCAAATCATTAGAAACAAGACCCAAGGCTTTGCGCATCGGGCGCGATAAAAAGGGGTCAATTTTTGGCGAAGCCGGCCATATAGTTTCATCAAGGCCAGCAAGAATAATTGTGTCAAAATGTAGAAGCCGAGCTTCGAGCGGTCCAAGCACAAATAAGCGTGAATTCGCACCCGAATAATTGGTGTTTGGGCGAATTATTACTTGCGCCATAAGATAATTGATAATTTCAAATGCTTCAGAAATTTTGATATTTCCAAATACATTTGCGGCCTCTTTAAGCTCTGCGAAGAAGGCCAATAAAGAACTGCCGATTTGGCCTTTCCAAATATCATGCTTTGGTGTTAATTTTTCGCACGCATTAATCAAAATATCGGCTGCTGCAGGAATTGAATATTCGCTCTCTTTGGGCGCAAATTCGTTTGCGAAATCACGCATGGCGGCAATCAAAGTGCGCGCTGCATTGGCATCGGAGCGCGCATATTTCCAATTTTTTTCCTCTAGCGCATTTGCGCGCGCCAATAAATCATCCAAAGTCTCATCTTTTCTTGCCTGTCGCAAAAGCGCAATTTCGATTGCCGAGGCACCGCGATTTTGGACTGGCCATTCAAGATTAAAATCGACCATATTATGCGCCAATAGAGCTGCAATATTATTCGGGCTAGCGCTATCCAAGAGCCATTTTGAAACCAAAGTAAATAGATTGCCAATTATGGTATTGGTTGCGGGAATGCCAGAGGAAATATCCAAAGTGATATCCCATTTTTTCATCTTGGCGCAGACCCTTCGCGCAATATCGAGATTTGGTGTCACTAATGCGCAGGTTTCGTTTTCGCGCTCCAAGGTTTCGCGCATTATTAAAGAAATTGCATTTGCCTCTTCATCTTCGCTATTGGCCTCTATCAAACTAAGACCGTCTAGCGCAGTTTTCATAGCGTCTGGTGTAATTTTTAATTCGCGAATTCTTTGGCGCCAGTCAGCAGTGGCATCTTTCGGGGTCAGTGCCTCGTTCAATATTGTGCGCCTTTGAGCAAGACTATTCTCAGTGGATTTTGACTGCGGCCATACCAAAACGTCTTTTCTATCAATATTCAGATGGTTCAAAGTATCAAATAATGTTCGTTGCGGACTACCATCTTCACTGCCTATTTTTTGCCAAGTATTGCTGTCCATTCCAAGATCTAGGCCGGGCAAAACCACAAGCCCTTTTGGAAGGCCAATTACTGTCTTCATTAATATTCTTGTCGCAAGAATTGCCCCAGTTGAGCCAGCAATAATCACTGAATGGTCTGGTGGATTTTGCGCCCAATTCTGCGCCAAAAGTTCGATTGCGCGGCGCCTTTTATAGCTTGCTTCTATTAGACCTGCTGATTTGAGATATAGCGGCCATGCTTCAGTTATAATTTTCAAAAAATCGCAAGATTGCTGCCAATGCTCTGCTAAATCTTGTTCTTCAACAAGGCTTCCAATCGCCGTCCAATCTGCAGCTGCTTCGCCTTCGGCATTTAGTTCGCCAGCGTCAAGCAAATCACCCAAGGCATCTGCCGCCGCCAAAGCGACGAGCGAATTATTACGCCATTTAGCAGCACTATCGCGCTTTGCAATTAATTTTGCCAATGCAAATTGGCGCGCCATTGGCGAAATCGCCTCCGGCATTTGCAAGGTTTCATCAAATTCGCAAAGATTAACATCATAGGGCTCTAGATCACCCAAAGTGCGAATACGCGGGAGAATTAAAGCACGGCTTTCGCTCACACGGGCAAAAGCCGCTTCCAATTCGCGCGCCGCCCTACGAGTGGGTAATAGAACTACCGCATCGGATAGATCAAAGCCGCTACCTTGATGCTGTTTAATGATTGTTTGGGCCAAGTCGCCAAGAAAATCACGGTTTGGCTCTATAGTATAAACTCTAGAGCCATTCGAATTAAAGAGATCCTCTTGATTTGTCATTTCGCCCCATTCTTTTTCATCGTTCTATCAGCCCGATGCGACAATTTGGGACGCAGTATTTAAATCATTAATCGCAGCATCCAATGCCGCTAAAATTATTCCTCTCCACTCGATTAGCGATTTGGCATCTTTAGCACCACTCGGATATAATATTGCGCGGGAAGAAGAGATTACGCCACCTTCTAGGCGATTGCCTTTATTTATAAAGCCAGCCAGAGCGGCTTCGGCGCTTCCACCTTGTGCGCCATATCCTGGAATTAAAAATTGCGTCTTTGGCAAAATTTCACGCAATCTCTTCGCTTCATTGGGCCAAGTTGCGCCAATAACTACCATTAGGCTAGATGTATCTTCAAAGGCTAATTCTTGCTCGACTGGTTTTAGAGCTTCGGCAACCCGCACCCATAATGGCGCACCATTACAATCCAAATCTTGAAAATCCTTCGCACCGGGATTGGATGTTCGCACCAAAACACAAATACCTTTGTTTAGCGCTTTTGCATGCGCAATGTAAGGCGCCAGAGTTTCAATCCCCAAATATGGGTTCAAAGTTATGCAATCGCAATCAATAGTGGCCATAGGTCCCAAATAAGCATCAGCATAGCCGGTTGCAGTGGAGCCAATATCGCCGCGTTTTGCATCAAGAATGACCAGAGTATCATGGCCTCTTATTTGCTTCGATAAACGCGCTACCAAATCCGTGCCGGCGCCGCCCCAAGGTTCAAAAAGGCCAATTTGTGGTTTCATAATGGGAACTTTTGGGGCCACGAGTTTAATTATCTCGCTAAAGAAATTTTCCCAAGAGGCGATTTCTGAACCGTTCCCGAACAACTTTGGCAAAAGATTGGGAAATGGGTCTAGGCCAACACATAATGGCGTATTTTTTTCAATTATTTGGGCGTTTAATCGCGCCGCGAACGATTTTTCTTCTGAATCCATAAAGCTTTGTATCAATACCTCTGCACAACTTAAAGGAAAAATGTGGATTTGGGGTTTAACTTTTGCATAAAAGCGTTTATTGGCGCACTCATTCCAACACTTACGCATTGTAGCCGAACACGCGCATCGCATAATGTTGGCAATAATTTGAAAAAGCTAGGTAAATTATGGGTTTGAATATCGCAATTGTTGGCGCAACGGGAAATGTTGGCCGTGAAATGTTAAATGTTCTAGATGAATTGAATTTTCCAGTTGGAAAAGTGGCGGCGGTTGCATCGCGCCGTTCTTTGGGCCGTGAGGTTTCTTTTGGCGATAAGACCTTAAAGTGCCAAGCCCTCGATAGTTTTGATTTTTCGGATTATGACATTTGCCTTATGTCTGCTGGTGGCGCAATTTCGAAAGAATGGTCACCAAAAATTGCCGCGCAAAATTGCATTGTCATTGATAATAGTGCGCAGTGGCGGATGGATAAAGACGTTCCATTGATTGTGCCCGAAGTAAACCCCGACGCAATCGAAGGGTTCCGCGCCAAAAACATTATCGCCAATCCAAATTGTTCAACTATTCAGATGATGGTCGCGCTAAAGCCATTGCATGATGCAGCTAAAATTAAGCGCATTGTAGTTTCGACCTATCAATCTACTTCGGGCAAAGGCAAAGAAGCCATGGACGAATTATGGCGACAAACCAAAGCTATTTTCGTAAATGATGAGATCAAACCTGAGGTTTTCACAAAACAAATCGCCTTTAATTGCATTCCGCATATTGATGTTTTTATGGATAATGGGGACACTAAAGAAGAATGGAAAATGATTGTTGAGACCAAAAAAATTATGGATCCAGCAATCGAAGTTAGCGCGACTTGTGTGCGTGTCCCGACTTTTGTGGGCCATGCAGAATCAATCAATGTTGAGTTTGAAAATCCGCTTTCGGACACCGAAGCTATGAAAATTCTATCAGATGCACCCGGTGTGGTTCTAACCGATAGGCGCGAAGATGGCGGCTATGTCAGCGTTATCGAATGCGTCGGAGAGCCAGCGACTTTTGTTTCGCGCGTGCGTAATGATGCAAGCCAGCCAAACACTTTAAATATGTGGGTGGTTTCTGATAATCTTCGAAAGGGCGCAGCATTGAATGCGGTTCAAGTAGCGCAATTGCTTTTGGACAGAAAATTAGTGGGCAATTAGTTCAATTTTACAATTGAATTTTCAAAAGCCCTCCATGACTTTGGGGGGCTTTTTATTTGCCCTAACGCTTCGCTGCTTGAGGGCTTTATTATTTGAGAAGTTAATAAAAATGGAAAATAAGAGAGAACCAGTTGTCCCGCTTT
>CAYTWK010000018.1:6328-11554 GCA_964442095.1 uncultured Caulobacteraceae bacterium
TTATTTGAGAAGTTAATAAAAATGGAAAATAAGAGAGAACCAGTTGTCCCGCTTTTGCTGGCATTGTCTGGCTATATAATTTGGGGCTTTATGCCATTATATCTCAAGCAATTGGACCAAGTATCACCATGGGTGATTACCGCTAATCGTGTTTTATGGACTTTGCCTTGGGCATGCCTTTTTGCAATTATGATTCATGGCCGGCACAGCATAAAGGTCTCGCGCAAAACAATAATGACGCTTTTGATTTCCGCGCTCTTTATCGGCACAAATTGGACGATATATGCATGGTGCATTGTTAATGGCCGCATAATGGAAACCGCACTTGGCTATTTCATAAACCCTTTAATGAATGTTTTTGTTGGCGCTTTATTTTTCAAAGAAAAGATTGATAAAACCAAATTCTTTGCGCTTTTGTTGGCTTTCTCAGGCGTTGCCTATCAAACCATTGCCGCAAACCATTTGCCTATATTGGGGTTATTATTGGCAGGCCTTTTTGTCGGCTATAGTATTGTGCGCAAGCAAGTAGTGGTTGCGCCCGCTGCGGGCCTATTTTGGGAATCTTTATTATTGTTTCCTGTGGCGGCTGTGGCTTTGGTATGGCTCTCAAAATCCGGCCTAGAAATTCATGGATCAAATCCAAAAGAAAGTATCCTATTACTCGCGGCAGGGCCAATTACCGCCGTGCCTTTGATATTATTTGCCTTTGGTGCGCGGGCATTGAAATTAATGACACTTGGAATGTTGCAATATATCGCGCCAACAATTGTGCTATTTATTTCGATTTATTATGGCGAAGTTTTTGACCTAAACCGCATGATAACTTTTGGCCTAATTTGGGCGGGACTTTTGATTTATACTTATGCGGAATTTCGCAAAAGATAGATTTGACGAAAGCAATACTAGACGTATTGCCAAGACAAATACCCAAAGGCATTGGCGAAAACGATGCAGAAAAACTGTTTTTCAAAAGATTTTTTGACAAGGCCAAGGGATTTGGCGCAGGCAATACTGGACGTATTGCCAAGACAAATACCCGAAGGAATTGGCGAAAAAGATAAAGAAAAACTAGCGTGAAAGTTCTTTCATTGCCTTATCCAAACCATCAAGGGTCATTTCAAACATTCGGTGTTCGCCGATTAATTGGCCGATTATTTGCGTGCTTTGGGAATAGTGCCAATGTTGCTGGCCTATCGGGTTTATCCAAATCAAATGCGGAAATTTTTCAACTACGCGCTTTAGCCAAACTCCACCGGCTTCTTCATTCCAGTGCTCTACGGAGCCACCTGAATGGGTAATTTCATAGGGTGACATGGAGGCATCACCGACGAATATTATCTTATAATCATTGCCGTATTTATTCAAAACGTCGAAAGTATCGATTTTTTCGGCTTGACGGCGCCGATTATCCTTCCATACGCTTTCATAAAGGCAATTGTGGAAATAATAAAAATCGAGATGTTTAAATTCAGTTTTGGCGGCGCTAAATAATTCTTCGCACACTTTTATATGGCTATCCATAGAGCCGCCAATATCAAAGAAAAGAACTACTTTTACATTATTGTGACGCTCGGGCCGCATGACGACATCGGAATAGCCGTCGCGGGCGATTTTATCGATTGTGCCGCCTAAATCTAACTCTGTTGGCGCACCTGTGCGCGCCCATTTGCGAAGGCGGCGCATGGCGATTTTTATGTTGCGCGTGCCCAATTCAACGCTGTCGTCTAGGTTTTTATATTCGCGCTTTTCCCAAACTTTAACGGCGCGGCCATGCTGCGGCTTGCCACCAATTCTTACGCCTTCGGGATTATAGCCGCCATTGCCATAGGGCGAAGTTCCACCAGTGCCAATCCATTTATTGCCGCCTTGATGCCTTTCCTTTTGCTCCTCTAGGCGCTTTTGCAAGGTTTCCATCAATTTATCAAAACCGCCCATTGCTTCTATTTGGGCCTTTTCTTCTTCGGAAAGAAATTTTTGGTTCAAAAGCTCGAGCCATTCACGCGGAATATCGCCAGCAATTTCGGGCGAAATATTTTCAATACCGCGAAATACTTTGGCAAAGACTTTATCGAACCTATCAATATGACGCTCATCTTTTACTAAGGTCGCGCGCGATAAATGATAAAAATCATCAACAAAGGGCGGAATTATTTCTTTATCCAAAGCCTCTAGGAGAGTTAGATACTCCTTTAGTGAGACAGGAAGCTTGGCGGAGCGCAATTCTGTAAAGAGGGTGTGAAACATTGAAATATGATAGAGATATTTTCTAAAACCTCAATATTATTATCTCTAGCCAGCATCCAAACTATAGCCCGAAGCGCGAACTGTGCGGATTAGGTCTGGGAATCCTTCAATATTAATTGCCTTACGAAGGCGGCCAACATGAACATCGACCGTGCGCGCCTCGACATAAACATCTTGGCCCCAGACTGCGTCCAATAATTGTTCGCGCGAAAAGACCCTAGATGGATATTGCAATAAATGGTTCAAAAGCCGAAATTCGGTTGGTCCGAGATGGATTTGGGTTCCGCCGCGCGTAACCTTGTGGGAAACTCTATTAACCTCGAGATCTGAATATTTAACAATATCCTCGGCAAGCGCTGGACGAATACGGCGTAAAACAGCCCGGATTCTCGCCTTGAGTTCAGCAACTGAAAATGGCTTTAATAGGTAATCATCGGCGCCAGTATCTAGGCCACGAATTTTATCACTTTCATCGGTGCGTGCTGTTAGCATAATAATCGGAATATTCTTCGTGGCTTGTTTTGCCCGAAGGCGACGACAAACCTCTATGCCCGATAATTTTGGCAGCATCCAATCAAGAACTATCAAATCTGGAACTTGTTCGGCAATTTGCAATAATGCGTCTTCCCCATCATTGGCGACGCTTATTTTATAACCTTCCTTTTCAAGGTTATAGGCCAATAGCGCTTCAAGAGCGGCGTCATCTTCAACTATGAGAATTTTCGCAATCATTAGTCATCCGCATTTGGGTTAATTGGTAGAGGTCCTAGCTCTTCTCCTTTTGGGCGTTCGCCCTGCAATTCTTCACCAGTCTCTAGGAAGTGAACAACCTCGGCCATATTGGTGCAATGATCACCAATCCGCTCGATGTTTTTTGCAATAAATAGCAAATGTGTAGCTGGGCCAATTTTGCGCGGGTCTTCCATCATATAGGTCAGGAGTTCGCGGAAAAGACTTGCGTAATGATCGTCTAATTCTTCATCTTGGTTCCAAACCGATATTGCATTGCCAATATGGTGCGAATTATAGGCATCCAATACTTGCTTTAATTGGGCACATGCAAGTTTTCCCATAGAATTAATCGATTTTGTCAGATTAACTGGATCGTGATCCATAATTGTAATAGCGCGTTTGGCGATATTTTTTGCCAAATCGCCAATGCGCTCTATGTCGGCTGCTAGTTTTAGTGCCGCAATTGTTTGGCGCAAATCCTTCGCCAATGGCTGGCGCAGAGCCAATAGACGCACTATTCGCCTTTCGATATCGCGTTGCAATTCATCAATATCGATATCACCTTCGATAACCGTTGCCGCTAATTTTGAATCGCGTCTAACAACCGCGCGAACCGCAGAGATGACTGCTTTTTCCGCCATGCCGCCCATTCGCGAAACTGAGGAAACTAGGCCGTCTAGCTCATCCGTAAAGGCTTTTACAGTATGGTCATTCATATCTCTTACCTCGTAATAATTTTAGCCGAAACGACCAGTAATATAATCTTGGGTTTTCGTATCTTTTGGGTTTGTAAATATAGCTTCGGTCGGGCCGGTCTCAATTACTTGACCCAAATGGAAAAATGCAGTCTGCTGAGAAACCCGCGCCGCTTGGGACATTGAGTGGGTCACAATAATAATGCAATAATTCTCGCGCAGCTCATCGATTAGCTCTTCGATTTTTGCTGTTGCTATAGGATCTAGCGCCGAGCAAGGCTCGTCCATAAGAATAATTTCAGGATTAACAGCAATCGCGCGCGCGATTACAAGCCTTTGCTGTTGGCCTCCAGAAAGACCGGTTCCGGGGCCATCAAGCCTGTCCTTTACCTCTTCCCAAAGGCCCGCCTTGCGCAGACTTTTCTCTACGATTTCATCATACTCAGATTTTGTTCTAGCTAGGCCATGAATTTTTGGCCCATATACAACATTTTCATAAATTGATTTTGGAAACGGATTTGGCTTTTGAAAGACCATACCAACCGAAGCGCGCAATTGAACAGGGTCAAGGCTCTTGCGATTAATATCCTTACCATCAACCAAAACAGCGCCCGTAACACGACATGAATCAATACTATCATTCATTCGGTTTATGCAGCGCAAGAATGTTGATTTTCCGCAGCCTGATGGACCGATAAAAGAAGTGACCGACCTATCCGGAATATCAAGATTAACATCGAATAATGCCTGCTTTTCACCATAAAAAACATTAACATTCTGCGCGCGAACTTTGAACGCTTTATCTGCGGCATTGGAATCTGTATTGGTTTGCATATCAATAATAGCTTTCTTTTCAATGGTAGTCATTTGCGTGTCCATATTACCACCTTTTTTCAAACTTGCGGCGAACGATAATAGCAATAACGTTCATTAGAACCATAAATAACAATAGAATTATGATTGCGGCAGATGTTCGCGCGTCCCAAGAACGCTCAGGGCGGCCGGCCCACATGAAAATTTCAACGGGCAACACTGTTGATGAGTCTAGAAAGCCGCTCGGGACATCTGCGATAAATGCAACCATTCCAATCATCAGAAGTGGGCCAGTTTCACCCAAAGCGTGGGCCATTGCGATAATTGAACCAGTCATGATTCCGGGTGTTGCCAATGGCAAAACATGGTGAAACACCGCTTGAACCTTTGATGCACCTACGCCTAATGCCGCTTCACGGATTGATGGCGGAACCGCTTTAAGAGCCGCGCGCGATGCAAGAATAATGATCGGCAAAGACATCAAAGCCAAAACAAGGCCCCCAACCAGAGGTGCAGAGCGCGGTAAGCCAAAGAAATGTAAGAATACTGAAAATCCCAAAAGACCAAATATAATAGATGGCACTGCCGCAAGATTATTAATATTAACTTCAATAAAATCAGTCCAGCGATTTTTAGGCGCAAATTCTTCAAGGAAGATAGCCGCCAAAACCCCCAATGGCACGGTCAAAACAAAAGTCAAAGCCAGAGTTAAAATCGAACCAACAAGAGCAGATAAAAGGCC